>JAUVMT010000108.1 GCA_030600085.1 Gemmatimonadales bacterium
AGAGTCAGCTGGTCCACGATCGCGCCGGCGCTGGCCTCCTCCTCCACCTGTTCGGTGACGAACCACTGGAGCATCACCTGGGCCGGGTAGTCGCGCTCGCTGGCAGCCAACTCGTACAGGTTGTTGATGCTCTCGGTGACCTTCTGCTCGTGTGCAAGGGCCGCTCGCATGACGGCCAGCGGCGACTCGAACTCGGCCGTCGGCTTGTCGATCGCCCGGAGTTGCACGCGCCCACCGCGCTCGATCAGGAAATCGACGAGCTTCATGGCGTGAGAGTGCTCCTCCTCGGCCTGCATGCGCATCCACTGGGCGTAGCCACCGAGGCTCTCTGCCTCGAAGTACGCCATCATCGAAAGGTATAGGTAGGATGCGTAGAACTCGTCGGCTATCTGCTCGTTGATCGCGTCTTGCACCTTCTGGTTCATCATACCGTCTCCGTTCTCCCGCGAGATCCTCGCCGATCTTGAAATCAGCCCTCATATGAGAGGTACAAGCTATCAATAACCATTATTGATAACAACACCTCTCATCTCCCGACCAAGCGCGCCATACTACGATGCAGTAAGGAAACCCGGTACCCGGCGCCCGACTGTCGCGCGCCCGAAGGTTGGCGGCTCTCGAGGGACCTCGCGTACGTTGTCCCCGCGGTCAGGTGTGACGCTCGGGAGCCGTCGGTGGCGGGATGAGAATGGCTTGAGGGTTCTGTGTCGGGTTCTGTGGCGCGAGTCTCAGGCGGTCAGCTGTTGCTGGAGACTTTGACGCGCCCGGTGCAGACGCACTTCCGACGTGCCTCGCCTGATGCCCAGAGATTGGGCGATCTCGTCATGCGAGTAGCCCTCGACCACTTTGAGCAGGAAGACCGTGCGCAATGAGGGGGAAAGCGTGGCAAGCGCCTGCTCGAGCGCGATGCTCTCGACGCCGGCCGGAGCGTGCCGGCGGGTAAAGGGAAGCGGCGCCTGCTCGAGGGAGACCTCCGCGCGGCGTCGCCTGGCTCGACACTTCATGAGGGCCGCTCGCAGCGCGACCTTCCGCAGCCAGCCCGTGAAGCTCCCACGGCCGCTGAACGTTTGAACGCTCGCGGTAAGCCGGAGGAACACTTCCTGAACGATGTCGCTGGCCTCAGCTGGGCAGCCCGTGATGCGGTATGCCGTCTCGTAGACCATCGGCCCATACCGATCGTACGCCTCTTCGAGGGCACGCGGCGAGCGGGTGCGGAGGCGCGCGATCAGGTCCGCCTCGTCGAACGGCTGCTGCGAGCTGTGTTCGGCCATTTGTTCACCTGAGCTCTTTGGCGTCCGCCAGTTCGACCCCCGGCACTCGGAGATGCGCGGCGAGCGTGTCAACGCGTTATCAAGTCGCATCAACTGCCTATCAACTAAAGACGGACCGACCTGCTGGATTTGCGCGCGAATGCGATGGTCGAGGGATGGAGTGAGCGAAACGGAATCGGGCGGGGTGTCCCGGCGGGTGCCCCGGGAGGTGGCTCGTCTGCTCGAGTCTTCGGAGGGCTCCGAGCGCGGGGCGGCCTGGCAGGAGCTCGTCGACCGTCACAGCCGACTCATCCTGTCGACGGTCAGGGTCGTGAGCTCGAACTACGACGAGGCGATGGATCAATACGCCTTCGTCCTCGAGGGACTGAGCCGCGACGACTACCAGCGGCTGAGAGCCTACGCTCGAACGGGGGCGGGCAAGTTCGAGGCCTGGCTCGTGGTGGTGACCCGTCGGCTCTGTATCGACTACCAGCGCAGCCGCTACGGCCGTGCGAAACGAAAGGATCGGCGCGAAGACCCCGACGACGAGCATCGTGCTCGAGAGAGAAGGCGGCTCCTAGATCTGGTTACCGAGGAGCTCGATATCGCCAGAACGGCCGATCGA
Source organism: Gemmatimonadales bacterium (assembly GCA_030600085.1). GTDB lineage: Bacteria > Gemmatimonadota > Gemmatimonadetes > Palauibacterales > Palauibacteraceae. Next base: position 1,876 of record JAUVMT010000108.1, read on the forward strand.
ACGAGCGTGGACCCCGAAGCGGATATGCGCCGGAGGGAGCTCGAGGTCGCGTTGCAGGAGGCCATTCGATCGTTGACGGGCCGGGATCGGCTCTTGCTCCGCTTCCGATTCGAAGATGGTCGGTCGGCGCGCGAGATCGCCGACGCGATGGGGTTTCCATCGCCCTTCCACGTCTACCGGAGGCTCAAGAAGGTGCTCGAAGGACTCCGTCTGCGGCTCCGGGAGCTGGGCGTGTCGGACTCCCTCCCATGAGCACTCACGCGCGAGCCGCAGCCCGGCGTCCCAGCGGAAGAAAGACTTCGGCCGCTTCTGTCATCCCACTCCTGAAGGAACCCAGAACCCCGTTTGGAGCGTTGGTATCGTGTCACATCTGACAAGCGAGCAGATGGCCTCTTACGCAAGCCGAGCCGTACACGGCTCCGATGCGGCTGGCGTGGAAACTCATCTTGAAGGCTGCGGCCTTTGCCGCGACGAGCTTATCCAGGTAACCGGGGTGCTGCGGCACGCGCGGCGTCAGCGCCGTGCGCGAGTGGCAGGCGGCATCGGTGCGGCCGCGGCGGCGCTGACCGGCGTCCTGCTCCTCGGACCGAGCGTCGAGCGAGATCTCGCGGAAAGGGAGACCATGCTGCGCGACGGCGGGCCGGCCGTGGAAGAAGGCGTCCGGAAGTTCGGCACGGTCGCGCCACTCGACGGAGCCCGGCTCCAGTCGCTGGCCGGAGCGGTCTTCCTCTGGCGTGATGTGGCGCCCGGCGCCTTCTACAGCCTTACCGTCACAGACGAGCGCGGCGACCTCGTTTGGAGCGGATCGACCACCGACACTCTCCTCCGGCTCCCGGCCGACCTCGAAGTAGAGCCGGGCGACCGCTACTTTTGGTTCGTCGAAGCGTTGCTAACTGATGGCACGACCGCCTCAACGGACGCGAGTCGCTTCTGGGCCGAACCCTGATCCAACGCTCCTTCGGCTGCCGGCTGGCTATTTTCTTCACGCTGGCCGCGTCGGGGGGGTGCGATGAGACGCTCGAGTTCGGCCGACCCACCGGAGAAGGGCTCCCCGCCCCCACCTCACCAATCTCCGAGTCCTCCAGCCTGGAATCCCGTCTCTCGACGGCTCTCGACATCTACTACGACGGGGAGTACGACAGTGCTCGTTCCATCCTGGCGTCGGTCGAGGCCGATGCGGCCGCCGCGGGGGATGTGGCCGCGCGGGCTCGAGCCACGACGTGGCTGGGGCTCGCCGCGTGGCGGCAAGGCCGCTACCCGGAGGCAAAAGAGCTGGGCGAGAGAGCTCTGGCGGCCAAGCTGAAAGCGGGCTTCACCGACCAACTCTCGCGCAGTTACAACGCACTCGGATTGGTGGCATGGGACGAGTCCCGATTCGAGGATGCCGCGACTCTGTTCGGGCAGGCCGCCGATGCGGCGAACGAAGTGGGCGACGCGGCAGGGGCAGCGAGGGCTTCCGGGAACCTCGCTCTCGTCGCCACCGAGTGGGGCGAGTTCGCGAAGGCGCGCGAGGGTTACGCCACGATGCTCAGAGCGGGCCGCGCTTTGGACGACGGCGTGATGGCGGGAAACGCCCTCACGAACCTCGGTGCGCTGGAGATCATGGTCGGCCGACCGCTCCACGCCATTCCCCTTCTGCAGGAGGCGATCGGGCTGTACCGCGAGATCGACTACCCGACGGGCCTGGAGAACGCCCTGGGTCAGCTGGGAAGCGTCTACGCGGTGCAGGGGAATCTCGGCGGAGCACACGTCATGTACGACAGCGCTCTGGCGATCGCTCGATCACAGGGGCTCAGGCAGCAGGAGGCGAACGACCTGGCGGTGCTCGCAGAGCTCTACGTCGCTGCCGACAACCGGGTAAGGGCCCTCGAGCTGTATGCCGAAGCTCAGGAGATCTATGCCGAGACGGGTCTCGAAACGGAGCTCGGTCGGAGCCTGCGTGCACAGGCAGAGATCTTTGCCGAGCTCGGCAACAACGACCGGGCGCTCGACCTGGCGACGCGGTCGTTGGAGACCCATCGACGCGTGGGAGCTCGCTTCGAGGAGCTGGAGGGCCTGGTCGTGCTCTCCGAGCTCGAAGAATCAGCCGGGTCGGAGGACCGGGCAGATTCTCTCCTCGCCGAGGCTCGGGAGCTGGCGAGCCAGCTCGGGACGCGCTCCGCCGCCGCCTCGGTCGCGCTGGCCGCGGCCCGAATATCCGATAAGCGCTCGGAGTCGGAACGCGTCATCGCGGCGCTCGGCGACGCGGGGCCCCGTCTGTTTCAGGGCGACTACGAGACTGAGTGGGAGGCTCAAGCCCTGCGGGCGCGCGCCTTCCTTCACCTCGGCGAGGTGGATTCGGCGCTCGCCGTCGGCCGGCGCGCCGTGAGCACCGTGGAGCGCGTGCGCGGGAGTTTCCGGTCGAGAGCGATGAGAGCCGGGTTCGCCGCGGCTCGCCAGAAGACGTACGCCGACCTGATGACCGCGCTCCTGCGAGCCGGCATGACCTCCGAAGCCTTCGTGGTCGCCGACCAGGCTCGCGGGCAGGCACTCCGTGAGCACGTGGCCCTGCGCGGCAGCTCGGGTCGCGCCGGCGAAGCTTCCGAAGACGCCGGCCGCGCCGAGGAGCTGCTGCGCCGCATCGGCCAACTCGTCTCGACCCTGGATGCGATACAGGCCGAAGGCGGAGTCGGCGTCGACACAGCTGCCGCACTGCTGTGGGCTCGACTGGCCAGGGCACGAAGCGACTACGAGGCCCTGCAGATCAGCCTGGCGGAGAGGACTTCGAGCAGTGCGAGTCCCCGCGACGCGGATCAGCTCGAGTTCGAGGTGCAGGCGGCTTTGCAGCCCGGAGAGGTCCTCTTCGAGTACTTCGTCATGCCCGATCGCGTCGTGGCCTTCATCGTCACGCGAGATACATTTCTCGTTGTCGCTTCGGAGGTGGCGAGAGAAGATCTGGAAAGCAGGGTCAGACTCGCGCGGAAGCTCGTCGGCAGCCCCGACGGAAGCCCGGACGAGGCCGCCCCCGTCCTCGAGGCGCTTTACGAGACGCTGATCGCCCCCGCCGCTCGCTCCATTCCGCTCTCGGAAGCCGATGCCCTGATCCTCGTTCCGCACGGGGTGCTCACGTACCTGCCGTTCGCTGCGCTCCGCGAGCCCGACCGCGGGCGACGCCTCGTCGAGATCCTCCCGCTCCTTCACCTGACCTCCGCCGCCTCCCTGCCGGAGCTCCGTTCGCGAGGCTCGGGTGGATCAGAGGTCAGCTTCGCCGAGGATGTGACCTACGTGTTGGCTCCCTTCCCGAGGGAGCTTCCAGCCACGGACGAGGAGGCACAGGCGGTCATGCCCCTACGGCCTGAAGCGCTCTTCTACCGGGGAGCGACGGCCACCGAGGAGCGACTCCGGAGCGTGCTGGAAAGCGGCGGGCTCGTGCATTTCGCCTCACACGCGGTCATGAACGCGCGCAATCCGTTGTTCTCACGGCTCGAGTTGGCTCCAGGGCGCTCGGAGAGGACGGACGACGACGGCCGGCTCGAGGTCCACGAGATCCTGGATCTTCAGATCAAGACGTCTCTCATCTACCTCTCCGGCTGCGATACCGGCCTGGGGCCGGCTACGGCGACACGCTTCGATAGCGGCGAGGATTACTCCACCCTGGCCCAGTCATTTTTGTATGTCGGTGCGCAAAACGTGTTGGCGACCCTCTGGCGGGTCGAAGATCAAAGCGCCGCTCTGCTGGCCGGCTTCTTTTACGAGGAGCTGCGGGACCTTCCACCGCCGCAAGCTCTTGCACGCGCCCAGCTTAGGATGATCTCACACCCCGAATTCAGCGATCCCTTCTATTGGGCCGGCTATCGCCTAAACGGTAGCGGCCGCTGAAGTAACGCGCCTTCCGGATGCGATCGACCCCGGGCGCTGCCCCGGGTGGCTCGAACCCTGCAACTATCAACCCCGCAAATCGGCGAAATGCGTCCGTCGATTGAAGAAAAGGGACGGGAGTCCCTGCGGATTCACCCGTACGAGGAGTAACCCATGAAGTCGATCGCCTTCGCCCTGCTCGTGGCCCTCGGAGGAGCAGTCGCCTGCGCCCAGCCACCGACCGCGCCGGCAGAGCCAGGATCGTCCACGACGGCCGCCGGCAGCGGGGCTGTGGCTGATACGGCCGCCGCACCGCCGGTCACCGAGTCGCCCAACTTCAGTCCCAGGAAGAAGGGCATCGGCACGGAGTAGCTCCTGCGGCAGATGACCGCCGGACCCTCCCCGACGCTCGACCCCTTGTAAGGTTTCGCCGGCTCGAGGCACCGACCCACTGAGCGGGACAGCGCCGGCTTTGCCTGAGCCGAAATCAGGCACGCGACGTCCGCGTCGCACATGGGGGTCCGACCGTACGGGCCCGGCAACCTGCCGGGCCCGTACCCCATTCTAGGTACAGCTCGAAGGGATCGCCCAACCCAACGACCGTTCCCTTCGGCCGAACCCTCTCGAACGGACCCTTCGGAACGACTGACCAGCCAGTCTCCTACTCGAACGCCACGGATTCTCCGTCTAGCAAGGCTGACTGCGGATCTTCGCCAGTTTGCCGATAGCGGGTCAGGAAGGCGAGGGCGTAGAAGAGCGCCACGAGCAGCAAGAGCGCCTTCACGCCCACGAGGAAGCTGAGCGATTGCAGTACCCCACCGACGAGCGCTCCCAGCAGGTTGGCGCCTAGAGCGAGGTCCTTGTGCTCCACGCGGGCAAAGGCCTTCATGAAGGCGATTCCGCTGAACAGGATCGGCACGGACACGAGGAGGCCGACCAACGCGGCCTTCACCGGGAAGGGCATGAAGGCGAAACGCGCCAGGTCGACGAAGAACAAGGCGAGCGTGGAGCCTATCAGGGCCGCATAGACCGGCGTAAGGGGAATGCGCGGCCGGAGGCTGACCAGCAGGTTCGCCAGCAGGATCATGGCGAGAATGCCGGAGATCACGACCGCGTTGACGACCCAGGTGTTCCCGAGGACGACGGCCGCCTTGCTGATGTTCTGGACCTCGAGCAGGAGGAAGCCGGCCCCCAGGAAAGCGAAATGCCAGTGCTCACTTTTCCAGCTAGCGGGGTTCATCGCCGCCGGAAGCTTGAAGGCTCGTTTCGCGTGCAGAACCAGCAGAGCCATGAGACCGCCGAGCAGGACGAAAAGGATCGGGATTCTGGGGCGTTCAAGGTAGAGGTAGGGCCAATCGTCCGTCGTCGGCTTGGTCGAATAGGTGAGGTCGAGCGGCAGGCTCTCAAACGTCGCGATCAGATTCGCGAGCCGATCCTGACTCGCGATCCTCGCGTTGACCGCTTCGAGGTCGCCGGCGACAAACATCACCCCTCCCCAACCGACCTCCGTCCCTGGCAACCAGAAGGCGATCGGCTCCTTGCCGAACTCCTCTCTCAGCATCACGGCGATCCGGTCAGCGATGTACGGCTTCATCGCCTCGAAGCTGAGGAAGATGATTCCCCCAGGTTCGAGGAGCCGCCTCACCTGGCGAAGGCTCTCGCGCGTGTA
>JAUVMT010000048.1 GCA_030600085.1 Gemmatimonadales bacterium
CGGGGATCTCCTTCACCGGCTCCACCGAGGTCGGCAGCAAGATCGGCGAGACCTGCGGGCGCATGCACAAGCGCTGCTCCCTGGAGATGGGAGGCAAGAACGCCCAGATCGTGATGTCCGACGCGAACATGGATCTGGCGATCGAGGGCGTGCTCTGGGGCGCCTTCGGCACGACCGGCCAGCGGTGCACCGCCACGAGCCGGCTGCTACTGCACGCTGAGATCCACGACGCCTTCGTCGAGCGCCTGGTTGCCGAGGCGGGCGCCCTCCGGCTCGGCGACGGGCTCGACCCGGACGTGGATGTAGGACCCCTGATTCACCTGGACGCGTTAGAGAAGGTGGAGGGGTACGTGGAGATCGCCCGCAACGAGGGGGCGGAGGTCGCGGGCGGCGGCCAGGTGGCGCACGGGGATGGGCTCTCGGACGGGTTCTTCTTCGAGCCCACAATCCTGACGGGCGTCAAACCGGGCATGCGCGTCGAGCAGGAAGAGATCTTCGGACCGGTGCTCTCGGTCGTGCGGTTCGGATCTCTGGATGAGGCGATCGAGATCAACAACGGTGTACAGTACGGACTGTCATCCTCGATTTACACGAGGGATGTGGAAGCTTCCTTCAGGGCGATAGAGCAGCTGGACACCGGCATCAGTTACGTGAACGCTCCCACGATCGGCGCTGAGGCCCACCTTCCGTTCGGCGGGGTGAAACAAACCGGAAACGGCCACCGTGAAGGAGGCTGGGAGGTCTACGATTTCTACTCCGAGACGAAAGTGGCGTACGTCGACTACAGCGGGCGGCTGCAGCGTGCCCAGATCGATGTGACCTGGTGATCTCGGCCCACGTCCACTTCGGGCTCCGGATGAGCGCCAATTGAGAGGTCCGTGTAACTTATGGCCGCGGTCCGGCGAGACCGGCGGTCCGAGGCTTGCGGAACGGGCCTCTTGCGGCTCGTGTACCGATCCCGCGGAGGCTGGCTGAAGGTCGATATGGCGAGGCAGGAGCAACAGGCGGAGTCGATGGAGAAGCAAAGCGCGCCCGAGCAGGGCGAGGCCCCGAACGTGGTGCCGGCCAGACCCAGCGGTGTGCGTTGGGCGTGGGAGTGGACGAAGTCCATTCTGGTGGCGTTCGTTCTCTTCCTCGTCGTGCGCGCCTTCGTCGTCGAGGCCTTCCAGATTCCCACGGCCTCGATGGAGAACACTCTCCTCGTTGGAGACTTCCTCCTCGTGAACAAGATGGTCTACGGCGCCGAGATCCCCGGCACGATGGCGCGGCTGCCGGCCTTCGACGCTCCCGAGCGTGGAGACATCGTCGTCTTCGAGCCGCCTTCGGCGGCCGGACAGCCCGAGCGTACGAACTACGTGAAGCGCATCGTGGGCACGCCCGGCGATACGCTGCAGATGGTCGACGGCGCCCTCCACCTGAACGGGGTCGACATCGACGAGCCGTACGCTCAGCATTCTCGCTCGTTCGAGGACCCCTACAGCCCTCAGTTTCGTTGGCAGCGCTCCTACCTGGTGCGAGACGGCCGGCTGCAGGGCGAGTACAGGCCTACGCGGGACAACTGGGGTCCGATCGCCGTGCCCCGCGAACGGTTCTTTGTGATGGGCGACAACCGCGACAACTCGGAGGATTCCCGCTACTGGGGGTTCGTGCCGGCCGACGCCATCAAGGGGAAGCCGCTGATCATCTACTATTCGTATGACCGCGAGGAGATCGCGCCCTTCCCATGGTTGACCGAGATACGCTGGGACCGCTTGCTGAACTTGATCCGCTAGAGACCGCCGTCGTTTGACGGCGGCGAGGTTTCCGGGCGAAGAGCCCTCATCTGCCATAGAGTCGATAATAACCGTGACGCTCACCCGGGCGCGCATGGGCGACGTACGCCCGCGGGCTCCACAGGACTCCTTTGCTCTCTACCTTCGGGAGATCGGCGGCCACCCCCTGATCGGACCGGAGGAGGAGAGACGGTTGGCCCGGCGCATCCGAGCCGGTGACCGCCGTGCGCTCGACCGCATGGTCGAATCCAACCTCCGCTTTGTCGTCTCCGTCGCCAAGCGCTACCTCCATCTGGGCGTTCCGCTGCAGGATCTCGTCACGGAGGGAAACCTGGGCCTTCTCGAGGCCGCCGAGAGGTTCGATGAACGAAGGGGCGTCCGCTTCACCAGCTACGCCGTTTGGTGGGTCCGCCAGTCCATCATCTCGGCTATCCGCCAACAGATCGGAATCGTGAGGGTACCGGCGTCGAAGCGGCGCGGCCGCACGGCGCTCGCGGGCGGATCCATGCCGAGGCGCTCGAAAAGCCTTGTCCGAGATGGAGAGGCTACGGAAACACCGGGGCTCACGACGGATCCTCACAGCCCGTTCGGGGTTCGCTATCTCTCGCTGGATGCCCCGCTCGGAGATCCGCGGGGGATGCGCGGGACGGTCTTGGGCGAGCTGGTCGCGCGAGAGGCCGTCGTGGATCCGGCCGATCGGGTCGATCGAGCGGCGCTCCGCGATCTTTTGGAAAGGAGCCTGACCCTTCTCGACGAGCGCGAGGCCCGCGTGATCCGGCTTTTTTTCGGCCTCGAGGACGGCGAACCGCAAAGCTTGGGGGAGATCGGCGATCGCCTGGGGGTGTCGCGAGAGCGGGTGAGGCAGATCCGCGAGCGGGCGCTGGTGCGGCTCAGAAGCGGCGTCCTGCGGCGGAATCTGGAGAGCTTCCACCGGTAGCTCGAGTCCCTCGGCTGCAGCCGCCGCCGGGTTGACACTTCGGCTTGTAAAAAATAAACTTACGGGCTGTGGGCGATTCGCCGAGAGCCGCCGGTGACGGGTGGCTCCTTTTTTCACCTAGGAATCCCAGGGTAAGGACGCGTCGGGGTCCGACCCGACGCACGCTCGATATGAAGACGTATACGGTCAAGGCGGGAGAGATCGAGCGTCGCTGGTACGTGGTCGATGCGAAAGACCAGGTGCTCGGCAGGCTGGCATCCTCGATCGCGACGATCCTTCGCGGCAAGCACAAGCCGACCTACAGTCCGCACCTGGACGTGGGCGACTTCGTGATCGTCGTGAACGCGAAGGATATCCGGCTGACCGGCAAGAAGGCGTCGCAGAAGACGTACTTCCGGCACAGTGGTTACATGGGGGGGGACCGCCAAATCCCGTTTCGGCGGATGCGCGAGCGGCACCCCGATCGGATCATCAAGTTGGCGGTAAAGGGCATGCTCCCGAAGAACACTCTGGGCCGTGCCATGCTGCGCAAGCTCAAGGTCTACGCTGGACCGGAGCACCCGCACGAGGCGCAGCTGCCCGAGCCGATGGAGTTTTGAGGAGGAAGCTTGGCGGACACTCAGATTCAGTCGGTGGGTCGACGCAAATCGGCCGTGGCGAGACTCACGATGCGTCCCGGGACCGGCCTTTGGCGGATCAACGGGCGCGAGCTGGACGAGTACTTCCCGATGCACCGGCACCGGGAGGTCGTCGAGCGGCCTATCGGGGTCGTCAGTGCCGAGGGGTCCTACGACATGCTGGTGCGCGTCCGTGGTGGCGGTCCGACGGGGCAGGCGGGAGCCGTGCAGTTGGCTGTGGCGCGGGCGCTCGTCGAGGCCGATCCGGACCAGCGCCCGGTGCTTCGTTCCCATGGCCTGCTCACGAGGGACTCGCGCAAAGTCGAGCGCAAGAAGCCCGGACAGCCGAAGGCGCGCAAGCGCTTCCAGTTCTCCAAGCGGTAGACGAACGGGATTGGATCTCCACCAGGGAGTCGCCATTAGAATGTCGGATGTCGGTCTGAAGGATCTGCTGCAAGCGGGTGTGCATTTCGGGCACCAGACACACCGCTGGAACCCGAAGATGAAGAGGTACATCTTCGCGGAGCGCGGCGGGATCTATATCATCGACCTCAAGAAGACCATGCTGCAGATCAGTCGAGCTCAGGATCTCGTTCGCGAGACGGTGCTCGCCGGCGATTCCGTGCTTTTCGTGTGCACGAAGCCGCAGTTGAAGGGGACCGTCAAGGCCGAAGCGGAGCGCGCCGGCGCCTTCTACGTGACCGAGCGCTGGATGGGCGGCATGCTCACGAACTTCCAGACGATCAAGAAGAACATCTCGCGGCTCAAGGAGCTCGAGCGGGGTGTCGATGAAGGCGCGTTCGAGTTCTACACCAAGAAGGAGCAGTTGCTTCTGGAGCGGGAGCGGCAGAAGCTCGATCGCTATCTCTCGGGCATCAAGGACATGTCGAAGCTGCCCGGCCTCGTCTTCGTCGTCGATGCGAAGAAGGAGGAGATAGCCGTACGGGAAGCGAATCGGCTCGGCATCCCGGTGGTGGCGATCGCCGACACGAACGCGGATCCTGATATGATCACGATCCCGATAGCGGGCAACGACGACGCCATTCGCTCCGTCGCGCTGATCACGCGGATCATCTCGGACTCGCTCGAGCGAGCGACACGTGAGGCTCCGCAGTTGGCCGCCGTGGCGAAGGACGAGGAGGATGTCTATACCTACTCGTCCGACATGACAGAGCGGCAGGACAAGTCGACTCGTAGCAAACGACGGAAGCCGCGTCCGCGTCGTCGGCCCAAGCCCGAGGTGATCGCCGCGCGGCGGCACCACGCGGACGGTGACGGTGACGGGGAGGGATCGGAGCAGGACGCGGCCGCTGCGGCCGCCGAAGGTGAGACAGCCGCTGCCGTTGCCGAAGGTGAGACAGCCGCTGCCGTTGCCGAAGGTGAGACAGCCGCTGCCGCCGCCGACGGCGAGACAGCCGATGCCGGCGTCTCGGAGGCAGACGGCGGTCCGACCGAACCGGAAGGCGATGACGACGCGTCCTCGGGAGAGGAGGCGGTGGCGGTCTCGCCCGACGCGTCCGGAGGTGAAGAGGAGCGCGGGGCGAGCTGAGGAGCTGCAAAGGCCACCGCGGGGTGGCCTTTTTTTTGGCCCGAGCTTCCGAAGAGATCGCCGTCCTGGGCGGCGTGCTGAACTAGATAACGACGAGCGGAAGGATCGACGAAGATGACCGAGATCACGGCTGCAGCGGTCAAGGCGCTGAGAGAGCGGACCGGGGCCGGAATGATGGACTGCAAGCGAGCCTTGCAGGAGGCGGGCGGAGACGAGGAGAAGGCCATCGACCTTCTCAGGCAGAGTGGCGCGGCCAAGGCGGCAAAACGAGCTCACCGGGAGGCCACGGAAGGAACGGTGGTTCTGGCGCGGGACGAGGCGACCGGGGCCGTGGCGATGGTGGAGGTGTCGAGCGAGACGGATTTCGTGGCGCGAAACGAGGAATTCCTCGCCTTCGCCGAGCGGGCGGCCGCCACGGCGCTTGCTGAGGGAGGCGAGGGCGCGGCGCGTCCAGGAGAAGAGCTTCTGGACCTGCCGGCGGACGCGCCCCTGCGAGCCGAGCTCGAAGGGCTGCGGGCCAAGATCGGGGAGAACCTGGACCTGTCTCGATTCGTTCGATACCAGCCGGCGCCGAATGCGCTTCTCGCCAGCTACATCCACTTCGGGAACCGTATCGGCGTGCTCATCGAGCTGGAGGGAACGAGCGAGTCTGCCGACCTGGCGAACCTGGCACGGGACGTGGCGATGCACATCGCTGCCAGTCGTCCGTCGGGGATCACGCCGGATGACATCCCCGAGGAGGAGAGGGAGCGCGAGCGGCACGTCCTCGTCGAGCAGGCCGCGGCCGAGGGCAAGCCGCCCGAGATCGCCGAGCGGATCGTCGACGGTCGCATGCGCAAGTTTTACGAGCAGGCCGCGCTTCTGTGGCAGCCTTTCGTGAAGGATCCGGATCGGAAGATCTCGGATCTGCTCGAAGAGGCGGGGCCCGACGTGGCCGTGGCGCGCTTCGTCCGCTTCGACGTCGCGGATTGATCGCGGCTGGAGCCGATAGGAGCCGTCCGCCGATGAGAGTCGTCCGGAGATGACCGAGTCCAACGCCTTGAAGTACAACCGCGCCGTCGTCAAACTGTCGGGCGAGTCCCTCGCGGGAGATCGAGGCTTCGGCATCCAGCCGCCCGTCATCGAGGGCCTCACCCGGGAGATCGAGAAGGTATATGCTGCCGGCGTGCGCTTGGGTGTCGTCGTCGGCGGCGGCAACATCGTCCGCGGGGCCGTGGCGAGCAGCCAGGGAATGGACCGGGTGAGCGCCGATTACATGGGGATGCTCGCCACGGTCATCAACGCCCTTGCACTCCAGGACATGCTGGAGCGCCACGGGATCGAGACCCGCGTGATGAGCGCGATCCGCATGGAGGAGCTCGCGGAGCCCTACATCCGGCGCCGCGCCCTCCGCCACCTGGAGAAGGGTCGTGTGGTGATCTTCGCCGGTGGCACCGGGAATCCGTATTTTTCGACCGACACGTCGGCGGTGCTCCGGGCGATCGAGATCGAGGCCGACGTCATTCTGAAGGCGACGAAGGTGGATGGCGTCTACACGGCCGATCCGGAGACCCACCCGGATGCCGAGTTCATCCCCCGGATCTCGTACCTCGACGTGATGACACGCGAGCTGGGCGTGATGGACGCGGCGGCGGTATCGCTCTGCAAGGAGAACGACCTTCCCGTGATCGTGCTCAACATTCGCCGGCCGGGAGCGATCCTGAGCGCCTTGAGGGGCGATCAGATCGGCACCATCGTGGCAAAGGCCTAGAGGTCGGAAGGAGAGAGAGGGATGGCCGAGGAGAGGATGCGAGAAGCTTCGGCTTCCATGGACAAAGCGATCGAGGCGGTCCAGCGGGAGTTCACGACCGTGAGAACGGGAAAGGCCTCGCCGATGATCCTGGAGACAGTGCGCGTCGAGGCCTACGAATCCGTCATGCCCCTCAACCAGCTCGCCAACGTGTCGGTCCCGGAGCCGCAGCTTCTCGTGGTGCAGCCCTACGACGCCAGCATCGCGTCCTCCATCGCCGCGGCGATACAGTCGGCCGACCTCGGCCTCAACCCGTCCGTGGACGGCAACATCATCAGAGTGCCGATCCCGCCGCTGACGGAGGAACGCCGGCTGGAGTTCGCCAAGGTGCTCCACCGGATGTCCGAGGAGGGCCGCGTCTCCGTGCGCCACGTCCGACACGTGGTCAAGAAGGACCTGGAGACGATGCAGCGGGAAGGAGATATCGGCGAGGACGACCTCCACCGGCGGCTTCACGAGCTCCAGGAGCTTACCGACAAGCACATCGAGTTCATCGACCGCCTCCTCGAGAAGAAGGAGGAGGAGGTCATGGAGGTGTGACCGGGGCCGGCGGGATCGACGTCCGGCGGGCTCTCCGCACGTACGTTCTCGGACGCGACGCCGGCTATGATCCGGCCCTGAAGGAAGAACTGGCCGAATCGCGCCGCGAGCGGGGATCGGCGGCGGGATCCGTGCCGGCCTCCACCCCGGAACCGGCTCTCAGGGCGCCTGACTCAGGATCCCGACCCTCGTTCGGCGTGCCGGTACCCGAGCGCCTAGCCTTCCACCGCTCGGCGAGCCGCTGGCGCGATCTCATCCCGGGCCTGAGAAGCGGAGGAGCCTAGAACGGCCTCGCTCGTCGATCGCCTCGCAGCACATCTCTCCCGCCGTCCCCATCTGCTCCCGCCGGGAAGCCGCGTCCTCCTGGCCGTCTCAGGCGGCCCCGATTCCATCGCCCTCCTCCACCTCGTGCGCTCGCTGGCCGAGGAAAACCACTGGCACCCCCTCGTCGCTCACTTCGACCACCGGATCCGGGCGGGAAGCGACGAGGAGGCGAGACAGGTCGTCGAGTGGGCCGAAGGGCTCGGCCTCGAGTGTCGAGTCGGCGCTCCTTCCCATGCCCTGCCCCCGAGGCAGGCGCAACTGCGAGCTGCCCGCTACTCCTTTCTGCACGAGGTCGCCGAGGAGGAGGGCGCAGACCGGATTGCGACCGCTCACCACGCCGACGATCAGGCCGAGACGGTGCTTTTCCGGATTCTCCGGGGGACGGGCGTGCGAGGGCTGGCCGGGATCCCGGAGCGGCGAGGCAGGATCGTGAGGCCGCTCCTGGGGTTTTGGCGCGCAGAGCTGGAAAGCTACTTGCAGGAGGCTGGAATCGCGTACTTGACGGATCCATCCAACGTGGATCCGCGCTGGGCGCGGGCATTGATTCGAACGAGGGTGCTGCCCGCATTGGAGTCGGCGTGGGACGGACCCGTGCGCGAGCGCCTGGTGCAGGTGGCCAATTCCGCTCGGCGGACAGATCGGGCGCTGTTGGCGCAGGCGCGCCAAGCGCTGAAACGAAGCGATGTTACAAAGGATGAACGCGGGTTCGGGTTTGTACGATCAAGCTTCGCCCGGTATCATCCGGCGGTACAGGCGAGAGCGCTCGCCTTTCTGGCCGAGCGGCTGAATGTGCGCTTGTCGCGCGGAGGAACGCGCGTTGCGGTGGAGTTTATCAAGGACGGGCGAAGCGGCGCTTCGGTGGATGTGGGCGGTGGGCTCGAGCTGCGGCGCGAGTTCGAAGAGTTGCGGCTCGGGGCTTCGGCGGCCGAGACGGGCTCGAGCACCGTGCGGATCGAGGCACCGGGCGCGGGAGAGGGCTCGCTGGAGTTGGCCGGACGGGACTTCCGCGTGACATGGGCGCCCGCGCAGCAGGCGGCGGCAGGCGGGCCGCGCGACGACAATGGGGACAGCTACTCGCTCCCGCAGGAGGGTGCGAGCTGGCCGCTCGAGGTACGGAGCTGGCTGCCGGGCGACCGGATTCGCCTCAGGAGCGGAAGCCGCAAGTTGAAGCGTCTCTTCGGCGACCGGCGGATTCCGCTCTCGGAACGCGGCCGAATCCCGGTGCTCTCGGACGCGGAGGGTCGCGTGCTCTGGGTTCGGGGAATAGCGAAGGCCGGTCTCGCCGATCCGAGCAGCGACGAGCGAGAGCGTGCCCCGCTGACCATCAAGATCGAGGAGCGTAAAAGGGCTTCAAGATGACTGAGACCACAGCTGAGTCGGACACCGTCGCCGACGTGGACGTCGAAAAGCTGACGGGCGGACGCCCGGTCGAGCGCATCGTGTACTCGTCGAAGGAGATCGCCGAGCAGGTCGCCCGCATCGGGGAGGAGATCACCCGGGAGTACGAGGGAGAGGAGGATCTTCTGATCCTCGGGCTCCTCAAGGGCTCGTTCATCTTCCTGAGCGACCTCGTCCGGCGGATCTCGCGCCCGCTGCAGGTGGATTTCCTCGTGGCTTCGAGCTACGGCTCCCGCACCTCTTCATCGGGTAGAGTGGAGCTGCTGTACGATCCGGCAGCACCGATCGTGGGCCGCAACGTCATCATCGTCGAAGACATCGTGGACAGCGGTAACACCGTGAGCCGGATGATCGAGGCGCTGGCGGGCCGCGGCCCGAAATCCTTGGAGATCTGCGCCTTGCTGCACAAGCACATAGCGCCGCGACTGGCCAAGGAGCCGCGTTGGGTGGGCTTCGATGCGCCTGCCGATTTTCTCGTGGGTTACGGGCTCGACCACGCCGAGGACTTCCGTCATCTCCCGTTTGTAGCGAGCCTTTCAGAATAGGACCGATCTTCCGCGGACGCGTTCGCGGGAAGAGGTATAGGTAGAACGGATGCAAAAACCAGCAAACGGACCGGAGAACCCGGATGGGGGCCGCATGAACCGATTCCTGCGGACCGCGTCCTTCTGGGCCCTCATCGTTCTGATTCCGCTGCTGATCTTCCAGTTGATGAACAGCAACCGGGAAGCCCAGCAGGAGCTCACCTACTCCGAGTTTCGCGCCCAGGTAGAGGGCGGAAACGTGGAGAGCGTCACGATTCAGGAGGGCCGCAAGCTGAAGGGAATCCTCCGGTCGAGCATCGAGAAGAGCGGCGCCCAGGTGGAGGAGTTCCACACGCTCCTGCCGTTCGAGGCGGACAAAGCGCTCCTCGACGAGCTGGAGGAGGCCGGGGTCCAGAGTCAGGGCGAAGGCCCCGGGAACAACTGGGTCGGACTCCTGGTAGGCGTCCTGCCGTGGCTGCTGATCATCGGTCTGTGGGTCTTCCTGTTCCGACAGATGCAGAGTGGTGGATCGCGGGCGTTCAGCTTCGGGAAATCCAAGGCCAAGATGCTGACGGGGGACACGCCCAAGGTCACGTTCGCGGATGTCGCGGGGTGCGACGAAGCGAAGGAGGAGCTCGAAGAGATCATCGAGTTCCTGAAGGACCCGGCCAAGTTCAGCCGGCTCGGCGGCCGCCTTCCCAAAGGCGCGCTGCTCATCGGCCCTCCAGGAACCGGGAAGACACTGCTCGCCCGGGCCGTCGCCGGTGAGGCGGCACGTCCCTTCTTCTCGATGTCGGGCTCCGACTTCGTCGAGATGTTCGTCGGCGTCGGCGCCAGCCGGGTTCGCGATCTGTTCGAGCAGGGAAAGACGCACGCCCCCTGCATCATCTTCATCGACGAGATCGATGCCGTCGGCCGGCACCGTGGAGCGGGCCTGGGCGGAGGGCATGACGAGCGGGAGCAGACACTCAACCAGCTCCTCGTCGAGATGGACGGCTTCGAGTCGAACGAAGGCGTGATCCTGCTTGCCGCCACGAACCGGCCGGATGTGCTGGACCCGGCGCTTCTGCGGCCCGGACGCTTCGATCGGCAGATCGTCGTTGACAGCCCCGACGTGAAGGGACGCGAGGGGATTTTCCGGGTCCATACGCGCGACATCCCGATCGCGGACGACGTCGAGATAACGGTGCTCGCGAAGGGCACGCCGGGACTCTCCGGCGCCGACATCGAGAACGTAGTGAACGAGGCCGCGCTCCTTGCCGCCCGCTACGACAAGGACAAGGTGTACATGGCCGACTTCGAGGCGGCGAAGGACAAGGTGATGCTCGGTGTCGAGCGGAAGAGCCTCGTCATCTCGGAGGAAGAGCGGAAGGTCACCGCGTACCACGAAGCCGGCCATGCGGTGATCGCAATAAGGGTCCCCGGCATGGACCCGCTCCACAAGGTCACGATCGTGCCGCGCGGGCGGGCGCTGGGCCTCACCGCCTCACTTCCCGAGGAAGACCGCCACAACTACACCCGCGACTGGTTGCTCGGGCAGCTGAAGATGCTGTTCGGCGGTCGAGTGGCCGAGGAGATGATCTTTGGAGACGAGAAGATCACCACGGGAGCCGGAAACGACATCGAGCGTGCCACTTCGATCGCGCGGAATATGGTGACCCAGTTCGGCATGTCCCCCGTGGTGGGGCCGATCGCCGTGGGAGATCGGGCGCAGGAGATCTTCCTCGGCCGCGAGCTGGCGCAGCGCCGTGAGATCAGCGAGCGGACGGCACAGCTCGTCGACTCCGAGATCAAGCGCATCCTGGATGAGGCATTCGCAGCGGCGCGCACGGTTCTGGAGAGCAACACCGATCTGCTGGAGACGATCGCCGAGGCGCTCCTCG
Source organism: Gemmatimonadales bacterium (assembly GCA_030600085.1). Lineage (GTDB taxonomy): Bacteria > Gemmatimonadota > Gemmatimonadetes > Palauibacterales > Palauibacteraceae. The sequence goes on from JAUVMT010000048.1 coordinate 11,334, forward strand.
AGCGGGAGACGCTGGACGCGGACGAGATCAAGCTCCTTGCCCGAGGCGAGGAGCTGCCGCCTGTCCGGAGCGCCGAGCCCGTCGAGGAGCCTCCCGAAGCCGCGGATGCCGAGGAGGCGAAGCCGGCGGCGAGCCGACCCGCGCAGGACACGGGTGGAGGGGAGCCATCTCCCGCGCTCGCCTGACCCGGTCGGGCGGCTGAAAGTGTCTGGCGGTCCCCCGGACCCGGTAGACGCGGGCGATCTACCCACATGGCGTATCCGGGGCGGCACTCTCGACCTTCGCCGCCCTCTCATCCTCGGCGTTCTCAACGTCACGCCTGACTCGTTCTCCGACGGCGGGGTGCACCTGGACCCTCGGATCGCCGCACGGCGTGCCGAGGAGCTGGCTGAAGAGGGCGCCGATCTCGTGGATATCGGGGCGGAATCGACCCGTCCCGGCGCGCCGCCCGTGTCGGCCGAGGACGAATGGAGCCGGCTCGAGCCGGTGCTGCGGCGGCTTCAGGGCTCGCTGCCGGTCCCGATCTCCATCGACACGACCAAGGCGGAGGTGGC
>JAUVMT010000009.1 GCA_030600085.1 Gemmatimonadales bacterium
CTCCGTTGGTGCCGAAGAGCCGGCGCATGCGGCTGTATTCCTGCGCCTGCGCCGCGTCGAGGAAGGAGCGAACCGCCTCTTCGGCGCTTGAAGCGCCGTACACGGTGCTCGCGCTCTGCCCTGACGGAGTCGTGCCTGCACTCGACTTCGAGGCGCACCCCGGAAGCGATATCGCCAGGGTCGGGCCGGCGAGGACGAGCGCCGCCAACCATAGCTTCCGTCCCTCGATTCCGATGACCGTCATGCTTCGCAAATAGCGCCGGCGAGCTTCGCTGGTCAAGCGGACTCCGGATCGCCCTCGGCGGGGACTCGGACCGCGGTGCCTTCCCGCTCGAAGGCCAGCCCCTCGCCGTTCGAAGCTACGTCTGCCCGCACGCCGTCTCCATCCCCGAACATCCCCTCCAGGAAAGCCATCGCCAGCGGATCCGCGATCAGCCTCTGGATCGCGCGCTTCACTGGCCGAGCCCCGAAGGCCGGATCGTAGCCCTCGTCCGCGATCCGCTGCCGGGCCTCGGGGGTCACCTCGAGGCTGATCTCACGCTCGGCGAGGGTGCGCTGGAGGCGGGTGAGCTGAAGGTCCACGATCAACCCCAAGTCCTTGCGGCTCAGCGGCTTGAAGACGAGAACGTCATCGACCCGGTTGAGAAACTCCGGCTTGAAGTGCTCATGAAGAGCCTGGCGGATCTCCTCCTCGATCGCGCTCCAGTCGCGTCCCGCGGCCGTCTGCTGCAGGATTCTGGCGCTCCCGATGTTGCTCGTCATGATCAGGACGGTGTTGCGGAAATCGACCGTGCGACCCTGGCCGTCCGTGAGTCGGCCGTCGTCGAGGATCTGGAGGAGGACGTTGAACACCTCGGGATGCGCCTTCTCGATCTCGTCGAAAAGCACGACGCTATAGGGTCGGCGCCGGACCTGCTCGGTGAGCTGGCCGCCCTGCTCGTAGCCGATGTACCCGGGCGGTGCACCGATGAGACGCGAGACGGCGTGACGCTCCATGTACTCGGACATGTCGATCCGCACCATCGCGTCTTCGTCGTCGAATAGGAACTCCGCCAGGGCCCGGGCGGTCTCCGTCTTCCCGACGCCGGTGGGTCCGAGAAATATGAAGCTGCCGATCGGCCTGTCCGGATCCTGCAATCCCGCACGGCTGCGCCGCACCGCATTCGAGACGGCCGTGATCGCCTCCTCCTGATCCACGACCCGCCGGTGCAGGTGCTCCTCCAGATGGGTGAGGCGCTGCTTCTCGTCCTCCATCATCCGTGACACGGGGATTCCGGTCCAGGAGGAGACGACCTCCGCCACATCCTCCGGCGTCACCTCCTCCTTGAGATAGCTTCCAGCCGCCTGCACCTCGGCCAGGTTGCCCTCGGCAGCCTCCAGATCCTCCCGGAGCTTGGGGACCTGCCCGTAGGAGATCTCGGCAGCTCGCGCCAGATCGCCGGCTCGCGTGGCCTGTTCGGCCCCCAGGTTCGCCTCTTCGATCTGCCGCTTTGTCCGGTGAACCGACTCGATCGCTTCTTTCTCGGTGATCCAGCTCGACTTCATGCCCGCCAGACGCTCTCTCAGCTCGGAGAGCTCGCCCTCCAGAAGCTCCAGGCGTTCCCGGCTGCGGGGATCCGTCTCGTCCCGCAGCGCTTCCCGCTCGATCTCCAGTTGAGTCGCGCGGCGCTCCACATCGTCGATCTCCTGCGGCATCGAGTCGATCTCGATGCGAAGGCTCGACGCCGCTTCATCGATGAGGTCGATCGCCTTGTCGGGCAGGAAGCGGTCGCCGATGTATCGGTCCGAGAGACGGGCTGCCGCCACGAGCGTGGGGTCCGTGATTCGGACGCCGTGGTGAACCTCGTAGCGCTCCTTGAGCCCTCTGAGGATGGCGATCGTCTCCTCGAGGCCCGGCTCACCGACGAGCACGGGCTGGAAACGCCGCTCGAGCGCCGGGTCTTTCTCGATGTGCTGGCGGTACTCGTCCAGCGTCGTGGCGCCGATCATCCGCAGTTCCCCGCGGGCCAGCGCAGGCTTCAGCATGTTGCTGGCGTCCACCGCCCCCTCGGCCGCGCCGGCGCCCACCATGGTGTGGAGCTCGTCCAGGAAGAGCACGTACTTCCCACCGGACTCGGTGATCTCCTTGAGGGCGGCCTTCAGGCGCTCCTCAAACTCACCGCGGTATTTGGCTCCGGCCAGCATCGCGGCGATGTCGAGCTGGATGAGGCGCTTGTCCCGCAGCGACTCCGGCACATCCCCCTCTATGATCCGCTGTGCCAACCCCTCCGCAATCGCCGTCTTCCCCACTCCCGGATCGCCGATGAGCACTGGGTTGTTCTTCTTGCGGCGTGACAGCACCTGCATGACCCGACGGATCTCCGTGTCGCGCCCGATCACCGGATCCAGCTTCCCGGCGCGGGCCTGCTCGGTGAGGTCCATCCCGTAGCGCTCCAGGGCCTGGTACTTCCCTTCCGGATCCTGATCCGTCACGCGATGCGGTCCCCGGACCCCTTCGATCGCGCCGCGCAGCGTGTCCTGCGTCGCGCCCTGCTCCGCGAGCAGCTCACGCGTGCTGCTGGCCGCCTTGCCGGCCAACGCGAGGAGCAGATGCTCGCTGGAGACGTAAAGGTCGTCCATCTCGCGTGCGGCGGCGTCCGCTTCGTCCAGAACCCGCCCGAGCTCTCGGCTGGCTGCGGGCGCCGCGTCCGTCTGCGTCGGCAGCCGGGCCAGACGCCCCCGGAGCTCTCCCTCGAGACCCGGGACGTCCACGCCCGTCTTCGCCAGAACGGGACTCGCGACACCGCCCTCTTGGGTGAGCAACGCCTCCAGGAGGTGCAGATCTTCTACAGCGGGGTTGCCGGCCGCCCGTGCGCTGGAGGCCGCGTCCTGCAGCGCCTCCGCCGCCTTCACCGTCAACCTGTCAGCTGGTATCATTCGCTTTCGCGGCTCTTATATCATCAATCTATGTAGATGTTTACGTGTTATCATATGACGTGTGATAGCAAATTAGGCGCGGTCACTCCTCGATCTCCACCCGAGTGCGCTCCGCCTCTCTGCGCCGTGGCAACACGAGCTTCAGCACTCCACTCTCGAGCTTGGCACGGATTCGGGTGTGGTCCACGTCACCGGGCATCCGGAGCTCACGCTCGAAGCGGCCGTAGTCGCGCCCGGACCCGAGCACTTCGCTCTCCTCCGGTACCTCCGGTCGCCGGCGCTCTCCGGCCACCGTGAGGTCATCTCCTGCTGTCGTGACCTCGAGGTCGGCCTTTTCCACGCCCGGCAGGTCCATGAACACCCAGTACCCCTCACCGGGGACCCGGATCAAATCGTGTCCAGGATACCGCGCTCCGACCGCGGGAATGCTGCGGATGCTCCCGAGGATGTCGCCGACGACATCCTGAAACTCCGAGAGCCCCTTCTCCCAGGCGTGCCTCCTGACGTCCCTCTTCGACCGAACGTCGTCGTCGGAGCCGTCGCCGGGCGTCGGCTCTCCCGCATCCGACTCCGATTCTCCGCCCGTCGGCTCACCCTCCGAGCGAGCCGCGTCCACGGACGATTCCTGCTCCTGCTCCTGCCCCTCTCTATCGTCGTGCTCCCGCACCATGCCCTCCCTGATTAGATGATTCCGGGGTTCTGGGGGGCAAGGCTCGTGCCCGTGAAGGCCCGCCATTCCTGCCGATAAGCCGCTTCCGCCCGCCAACAAGGCGCGAAGAAACGGCACCGCGAGGATGACGCTGCCATGCCGGCAGAACCGCCGCGTCAGCGGAGGCTGGGGCCGTAGAGCAGTGAGTTGGTGAACAGGGCGAAGGCCGAGCGCCAGAAGAGGCGGAACAGGGGGTCATCCGCGAAGAGAACGACCCGTCCCTCGCCGATCGCACGGGTCGCAAGCCACGACGAGCCGGCGACCTTATCCAGCTTTCGCTCGCCGATGACGCCGCTCACCTCGCTCACGTCCAGTGGGAAGTGGATCACCGCCTCGGAGCGATCGTCAGGCTCGAACGAGAGATCCGTACGGTGGAGCAAAAAGTAGAGGCCGTCCGGGTCTCCTGTGGCCGTCCCCCAGGCCAGGGGGTGCTCCGGGTCCGCACGGGCCGGTAGGATCGCGCCGGTCACGGAATCGTCCCACCGTTCGCTGCGGCGCTCCTGCCGTGTGCGGAGAGCTCGACGCAGTCGCTCGGCGTCCGAGACGGCCGTGGTGTCCTCTTCCCGAACGGCGAGATCGGCGATCGCACCAGCGGTCCAGCGCGCCGCTTCCCCCATCGCCACCAGGGTCCCGCCACTCTCCACCCACTCGGCGAGCAGGTCCCGGCGTCGATCGTACACGGAGGAGCGGGCCGGCGGGGCCACGAGGACATCGTAACGCGCCAGCTGCCGGGCCGTGAGGCCGTCAGTGGGAAGCGGGTCGAACGGAATCGCGAGGCGGCGCTCGAGCAGATACCAGACCTGCCCATACGACGTCGGCGAGATCCCTTCGCCCATCAGCACGGCGATGCGGCTCGCTTCGAGGGGCAAAGAGCGGTCGCTTCCGAGGTCGAGACCGGAGGTCGAACGGCCACTGTTCGCGGGGGTGGCCAGCCGGGTCAGCCCGGCTCTTCGCATCCGCGCCTCCGTGGAGTCGTCAGATGGGAGGAAGACGGTGCCGGGAGGCCAATGCCGTCCCTCCGTCTCGAAAGCCTCCTGCAGCGCGTACGCCCTTCCCCCGATCGCCGCGTAGCGGTGAAGGGGTCCGGCAGCGGCGAATCCCGGGGGGACCAGATAGCCGTACGCGGGTTGCTGCGGTCCAGCCGCGGCAGGGTCCGCAGGCGGCTCCGACGTCACCGGCTCGAAGGCCGTTGCGTCGAGCCCCGTGGCCATGTGTGCCTCGACTCCGAACGCGTAGGGGAGAGACCAGGCCGTGATGTCGTAGCTGTACTGAACGACGGTGTCATCGAACGGCGTCTCCGCCTGGAGGAGCGTGCGCGCCAGCCGGCTCCGGGGCTGCCTCCTCGGAACCCGGTACGTCCCCACCGGGAACTCGGTCCGCTCCGCGTATCCGACGTAGGGGGACGCGGTGGCGCCGAACGAGCGCACGCTCCTCTCGGCAACGATGCCCTGGTTCAAGAGCAGCGAGACCAGGTCATCGACCGCTTCGGGGTTGTCGGCCGGCACCAGGAGAAAGTCGGCCCCTTCTCCGGCATCCCGGTGGAACGCCGCGTAATCCTCGAGAAGCCTGGTCTTGCGCTCGGCCGCGGCCCGAAGCGTGGTGAGACCGGCGATCCGGTGGTGCTCGAGCCGATCCGCCAGTGTGAGTACCGTACCGTCGGGACGGCGAACCGCGAGGCCCGCACGCCGGCTGCCCGCCTGCTCGTAGGTCATGCCTATCGCACCCGTGAGGCTGGACCAGCTGTCTCCGTACCCAGGATAGAAGAGATCGAAGGTCTGCTCCGTGTAGTAGAGCCACCGTCTTCGGTCGAACTCATTGGCGTTGGCCCGGCCGAAGTACTCTCCCCATTCCGACATGGAGAGGGGATAGACCGGGTTCACGGGCTCCGCCGGCGGAAAGAAGAAGTAGGAGCTGGTGTGGGACATCTCGTGGAAGTCCACGAGCACCTGGGGGTTCCAGCGAGCGTATTGGGCGAGGCGGGCCCGGGTCTCCGGTTGGACGGCCCACGCCCAATCGCGGTTCAGGTCGAACAGATAGTGGTTGTATCGACCCCCCGGCCAGGGGGGGGTGTGCTCGTAGGCATCTGCGTACCGGTTGGGAGGATCGGCTTTCGCGCCGCGGTACCAATGCACGTACCTATCTCGGCCATCCGGATTCAGCATCGGGTCGATCAGCACGACGAGGGAATCCAGAATTCCGGCCGCCTCGGTCGCGCCCACGGCGAGGTCGTAGGCCGTCCACAGCGCAGCCTCGGTCGAGGAGGACTCGTCGCCGTGCACCCCGTAGGCCAGCCAGGCAACGGCCGGTGTCCCGCGGGCGATCTCCGTCGCGCGGGAATCCGGCAACCCGGGACCCCGAAGCTCGTCGATGCGTGCCCGTATCTCGTCGAGGCCGTTGGTCCGATCCTCCCGGGCCAACACGAGAAGGATAAGCGGCCGGCCTTCCGGCGTCTCGCCGTAGCGTACGAGCTGGACGCGAGGAGAGGCTTCCGAGAGGCGGCTGGCGTATCGGAACACGCCATCGGTGTCGGTGAAGCGCTCTCCGGGACCGTACCCGAGGACATCGGCCGGAGAGGGGATCTCCTGGGCCCGGCCGAGGGTCGCGCTCAGAGCGAGAAGAAGACCGAGGATGAAAGGTAATCGGCCCGTCACGGCTCATTCCTCACGGTACGAGAGAAAGCCATCCTGGTGCAGATAGCGCACGAAGCGCCCGAGCCTCTCCTCGACCGGTTCGATGGGATCTCCGAACCGCTCCCGAAGGACGGCGCACGCCTCCCCCACCGTCGTTTCGCCATCGAAACACTTCCACGAACAGCTGCCGATGTCATCGAGACGAATTCGTCTCGCCGACATGGCGAAGGAGAGGCGATCCCCCAGACCCCGGAGCCCACCGCGTCCGGGTGAAGGGCGTTCCAGCACCACCCAGCCGTCCGCGTCCTTCCACTCGGCCTCTCGGACCGGGGTGAGGTCCAGCAGGTTGACGTCCCCGAGCGGTTCCCTTCCGCGGTCCAGGCCTCCTCGACCCCTCGCCGCGCGGCGCGGCCTGCGCAAGGTCTATTCGACGTCCATCCCGCCCACGCGAACCCGTTTCAGCGGCAGCCACACCAGCAGGTAGAAGACGGCCGGGAACGCGAGCAGGCTGATCCAGAAGTTGGGCTCCCAGCTCGGCGTGACGGCCTCCTTGAGCACCAGAAGGAAGGGGACGAAGTCGCCGCCCAACAGGAGGAAGGCGAGAACCACCGCCATCAGGGACTCGCCTGCGATGAACCCGGAAGAGAGCAGCACGCCGGTATTCACCGCCTGGGACTTCTCCTCCTCCTTCAGCTTCCGTCGGTCCGCTATCTTCTCCATCGCCAACCGGATCACTCCACCCACGAAGATCGCCGCCGTCGAGTAGAACGGCAGGTACATGCCGACCGCGATCAGCATCGGCGAGGGCGCGTTGATGAGGATCAGGCCGACGGCGAAGAGCATCCCGACGATGACCAGCGGCCAGGCCATCTCCCCCCCCACGATCCCGTTGGCCATGAGCGCCATCAGGCCCGCCTGAGGAGCCGGGAGCTCGGCCGAGCCGATCGTGTAGGCGTTGTGCAGCGCCATGAGGGCGAAGGCGAGCACCATCGCGGCGATGATGACCCCGATGATCTCGCCGATCTGCATCTTCCACGGCGTTCCGCCGAGGATGTGTCCGACCTTCAAGTCCTGCATCATGTCGCCGGCCACACCGGAGGCGCAGCAGACGACCCCAGCCACACCTAGCACGCCCGCCACGCCCTGTATGCTGGTCAAACCCATGAAAACCATGAGCACGGCCGCGATGACCAGCGCGCTGAGCGTCAGACCGGAGATCGGGTTGTTCGAGCTGCCGATCATTCCGACCAGGTAGCCTGCCACGGCGGCGAAGAGAAAGCCGAGGACCACCATCACCACAGTGAGGAGAAGCGCGCCTCCGATGGACTCGGTAAAAAAGTAGTAGAGAAAGAAGGTCGCCACGGCCATCACCCCGATGGCCACGAACACCTTGCGCAGATCGAGATCGATCTCGGTACGCGGCGCCGCTTGCTCCCCGCCGCTGACGCTTATGTCGCGAAGCGCCTTCCGGATCCCCGACACGAGCGCGTCCTTGAGGGAGTACAGCGTATAGAACGCCGCGACGATCATCGTGCCGACGGCCAGGGGGCGGATCTGCTTCGACCACACCTCGTTGGCGAGATCCGCGAACGGCGCCGCCGCCGCCGAACCCGTGGCGAAGGCGGGGTTGAGGAAGACGGCGAGAGGAACGAGCAACAGCCAGCCCATCACGGCGCCGCTGAAAAGGACGGCGGAGACGCGGTAGCCGACGATGTAACCCACGCCCATGAGCGCCGGAGAGGCCGCCGGCGTGGCTACCAGAATCCCGCCGCTATACTCGATCCTCTCGCCGAGCACCTCCATCTGCGAGCGGCCGAACTGAAACACGGCCTGCGTGCGCTCCTGCATGATCTGGATGCCGTTCGAGTTCTTGAACAGCTCCCACAGCCCGGCGAGGCCCATCGCCACGAACACGTACTTGGCGCCCGTATCACCGCCCTGTCCGGCCTTTACGATCTCGGACGCGGCGACCGACTCCGGAAACGGCAGGTCCGCCTCGACGACCAGGGTCCGTCTGAGCATGATCACGAAGAGCACGCCGAGCACGCCCCCGACAAGCATGATCATCGTGCTCTCCCAGTAGCGCAGCTCCTCCCACGCTCCCGCGATGATGAAGGCCGGGAGGGTGAAGATCGCGCCCGCCACCAGCGCCTCGCCCACGGATGCCGTGGTGCGGGCGATGTTCTCCTCCAGGATCGTCCCGTGGAGAGGTCGAAGCGCGGCCATGGCCACGACGGCGGCCGGGAAGGTGGCAGCTACCGTAAGCCCCGCCTTCATACCGATGTAGGCGTTCGCGGCTCCGAGCACGACGGCCATGATAACGCCGAGGAACAACGCCTTGAAGGTGAGCTCGGCCATGCCGCTATCGGCCGGGACGTAGGGCGTGTCGCTCCGCTCGCTCATCCGCTCTCCTCCGGTCGGGAGTCCACCGCTTGGATCCGCCCAGATCACCGCTCGATGGCGGGAGCACGGGATCCCGCGAACTCATGGACGGGTGCGCCATCCGGCGATATCGTGGGGCAAGCTGTCACCCCCTGGTGGGAAACGCCAGAGACCGTGAGGGCGGCGGCGGAACACGACGAGCCACGAACCGTGGAGGAGGTCACGGATGTCGTTCATATCGGAATGGGAGCCGCGCTCCCTGTGGGCGCACTTCGACGAAATCCTGAAAATCCCGCGCGCCTCGAAGGACGAGGGCCGGATCCGCGAGTACGTCCTCGGGGTCGCCGAGCGCAACGCCCTCGAGTCGAAGACGGACGCGAACGGGAACGTGGTCGTCCGCAAGCCGGGCTCTCCCGGCCACGAGGATTCGGCCGCCACGATCCTTCAGTCCCACCTGGACATGGTGCAGGAAAAGAACTCCGACGTGGAGCACGATTTCGAGACAGACGCCATCACGCCGGTCCAGGACGGCACGTATCTCAAGGCGGACGGAACGACCCTCGGATCGGACAACGGCATCGGCGTGGCCGCGATGTTGGCGCTCATGGAGGACCAGGAGGCGGAGCACGGCCCCCTGGAGCTCCTGTTCACCGTGGATGAGGAGACCGGACTGACCGGCGCTGCCGGGCTCGGAGACGACATGCTGGCCGGCCGTCGGCTCCTCAACCTCGATTCAGAGGAGGAGGGCGTCATCACGATCGGGTGCGCAGGCGGCGGAGACACACACCTGCGGCTGCCCGTGGTCGAACAGCCCGCCGAGGGCTCGGCGGTTCATATCGTGATTCACGGACTCAAGGGCGGACACTCCGGCGTCGACATCCACCTTCAGCGGGCGAACGCCATAAAGGCACTCGCCCGAGCCTTGTACGCGGCATGGCTCGTGGAACCGTTCCGAGTGGCCGACCTGAGCGGAGGAAACGCCCACAACGCGATCCCCCGCGAGGCCTCGGCGACCGTCGTGCTGAGCGGAGGCGCCGAGGCAGTCGCTCGATTCCGAAGCCGGCTGGGTGAGGAGATTGATGCGATCGTCCACGAGTCGAGCACCGTGGATCCCGGCATGACCTTCGAGGTCTCGGAGGCGAGCACTCCTCCCACCGTGTGGGACGAGGTCACCACCAGCCGCGGCCTGGCACTCCTCACCACCCTGCCGCACGGCGTCATGCGGATGAGCCCGGACATCCCGGGCCTCGTCGAGACGAGCACCAACCTGGCCGTGGCCGCGCGACGAAACGGGGAGCTCGACATCCTGCTCAGCAGCCGGAGCTCTGTGGCATCGGCACTTGGCGCAATGAGGCGGCGAATCCGATCGGCAGGCTCGCTGGCGGGTGCCGACGCCGAGGAAGAGGAGGCGTACCCGGGCTGGGAGCCGGACGTTGGCTCGAGGCTGCTCGGCGTAGTCAAGGAGGTCTACGCGGAGCACCTGGGCGAACCAGAGGTCGGCGCCATCCACGCCGGGCTCGAGTGTGGCATCATCGGCGAGAAGTACGACGGTATGGACATGGTCTCGTTCGGCCCCCAGATCGAGTTTCCCCACTCGCCCGACGAACGGGTGAAGATCGATTCGGTGCAGAGCTTCTACGTGGTGCTGCGGGCACTCCTTGAGCGTCTCTCCTGAGCGCCCTTCGGGCTCGGCCCGGTCTTTCGCCCGCACGGCCGTGTTGTTGCTGCTTCCGGCCACCGCTCCCGGGTGCTCTGGAGCGCCCGAGGAGGGCCGAGTCGTCAACGACTCCGTGTACGTCGAGGTGATGACCCGGCTGGTTCTCGTGAAGGACTCGATGGTCTCGATCAACCTCCCGTACTGGTCGCAACAGCACGAGCTGGACTCCCTCGAGAAGGTGATCGCGACGGAGGAGGGCGTGACGGCGGACGATTTGTTCGAGTTCGCGCGCGATGCCGGGCGCGATCCGGTGAGGATGGGGCGACTGTGGGAGGTGATCCGGCTGCGGGTCGACTCCATCCGCCCGCCGGACGAGGAGGAGGCGGAGACCGATCAGGCGCCGGCGCGTGGCGGCACCAGACGCCGGCGTTCGGGCTAGTGACCGGAAGCGACCGATGAGCACGCGAACCGACGTGTCCGACGGCGCGGCCTCGTCCCCCGGTATGCCGGCGGAGCCGGAAGCGGCCAGGGCGACCCCAGGCGGCTGGGTCACCGGATGGCTCCAGCGCGTCGGGCGGAAGGTGCTGTTGGCCGTTCAGCACGCGGGCCACTTCGGGATTCTTCTGGTCGCGACGCTGGCGGCCCTGCCTCAGATACGACGCTACTGGCCGGCCACGGTGGAACACGCGAAGCGAATCGGCGTGGATGGCGTCGTGCTCGTCATCGTCGTCGGCGGCCTGAGCGGCTCGCTGCTCGCGCAGCAGACGGGATACCAGCTCTCGGGCGCCCTGCCACTGTCTCTTGTCGGCAGCGGCGTGGTCGCCGGCATGCTGACGGAGCTCGGTCCGGTTCTGACGGCGATCGTCATCGCCGGGCGCACGGGAGCCGGCATCGGCGCCGAGCTGGGCACGATGAAGGTCACCGATCAGATCGACGCGCTCGTCACCCTCGGCCGGGACCCCGTGGTCGAGCTCGTCGCCCCGCGCGTGGTGGGTGGTGTCATCGCGATGATCCCACTGGTGATCATCGCCAACTTCGTGGGGATATTCGCGGGCTGGTTCACCGCCGTTTCGCTACTTCCGATGACGACGGCCGAGTACGTCCAGGGCGCCCGAAGCTACTACCATTCCGCGGCCCTGATCTTCTCGCTGGTCAAGGCGCCGATCTTCGGCTTCACGATCACTTTCGTGGCCTGCTACGTCGGGCTCCGGGCGGAAGGAGGCGCCGCCGGCGTCGGCCGAACGGCCACGGCGGCCGTGGTCGCGATCATCGTGGCGATCATGGTGCTGGACGTGATCCTCGCTCCGGTGTACAACGCGGTCGCATGATCGAGATACGCTCCCTCAGGAAGAAGCTGGGTGGCAACCAGGTGCTGGCCGGCGTCGACCTCGTGGTGAACGAGGGTGAGTGCGTCGTGGTGATGGGTCCGTCCGGAACGGGCAAGAGCGTCCTGCTCAAGCACATCGTCGGGCTCTTCGACCCGGACGAGGGAGATGTGCTGGTGGACGGCATGTCCGTGTCCCGGGCGGACGGGCGTACCATCAGGCAGATCCGCTCCCGCATCAGCTACGTCTTTCAGAACTCGGCCCTCTTCGACTCGCTCACCGTCGGCGGCAACATCCGGCTGGGACTTCCGGAGGACCACTGCAAACGGCCGGATGTGAACTGCAACGAGCTGGTGCGAGAGGCGCTCGAGCACGTCAACCTCGGTCCGGAGGTGCTTCCGCTTCTCCCGGCCGAGCTCTCTGGCGGAATGCAGAAACGCGTCGCACTGGCGCGAGCGGTGGTCGGACGCCAGCGATACGTCCTTTACGATGAACCGACGACAGGGCTCGACCCGCTCAACGCCTCGATCATCAATGAGCTCATCGCAAGCCTCAAGAACGAGATCGGGAGCACCAGCGTGATCGTCACCCACGACGTGGATTCCGCCTTCTACCTCGCCGACCGGATCGCCGTGCTTTCGGACGGGGTCATCCAGGCGATCGGAACGCCGGAGGAGCTCCGGACGACGCCGGATCAGCGCATCCAGCGATTCCTGGATCCGGCCGCGTACGCGGGGGCGATGTGAGGGATCCCGGCCTTCGGTCCCACCGCGCTATCGAGCTGCGCGTGGGTATCCTGGTGCTCGGGTCGGCCGCCCTCCTCACCTGGGGCGTCTTCTGGCTCAGCGACAGGGACATCCGGGGCGGCGGCCTGGAGATCTACGCGATCGCCGCGGACGCCCAGCAGATTACCGACGGCGCGCGTGTTTACATGCGGGGGGTGGACGTGGGCTCGGTACGCGGGGTGCAGCTAATGGAAGACCAGGTCGTCCTGCGGCTGGAGGTTCGCTACGCCGATCCCCTGCCGGATGACACCCGCGGTCTCATCCGACCGGCGGGTTTTCTCGGCAACCAGATGATCGTGCTGCTGCCCGGCGCTTCCAGCACCGTGCTGGCCAGCGGCGACTCGATCTCGCTCTCCGTGGGGGCCGAGATCTCGACGATCGCCGGAGAGCTGGGCGACAAGGCGGACGATCTGCTGATTCGCGCCGCCGCGATCTTCTCGGATCAGACGATCGCTGACATCCAGACCACGTCCTCCGCCGTCGCGAGCGCGATGACCGAGCTTCAGCGACTCATGGAGGATCAGAGCGGCACGATCGGGGAGCTGGTCGTCAACCTGAACGCCGTCTCCTCGCAGCTGAGATCGGCCACGGGGAGCACCGACCTGGAGGCGACCGTCGCGCGGATCGACTCGATCACCACGCGGCTCGAGAGCGCCTCGGTCGGCCTGGATTCCACGAGTCACTCCCTGGCCTCGATCACGCGCAAGATGGACGAGGGCGAGGGCACGCTGGGACTGCTGGTCAACGACGAGGGGCTCTACCTGAAGATCTCTGCCGCCATGGAGAATATCCAGGCGGCCACCGAAGAGATCGCCCTCCTCACGAAGGACATCAGGGAGCGACCGGACCGCTATCTGAAGGGGCTCAAGTTCGAGGTCTTCTAGATCACGAAAGGCCTCAGAGGCCGGTCGGGCGATCCAGGAAGATCGACTCCAGGTCGAACGCCTCGGCCAGCTTGGCCGCCAGAGCCCGCACTCCGAAGGTCTCCGTCGCGTAGTGGCCGGCGAACACGACGTTCAGGCCCAGCTCCATCGCCTCGTGGTAGTGATGGTGTGAGCCCTCGCCCGTCACGAAGGTGTCCAGGCCCTCGTCATGCGCTTGGCGGATCAGCGAGCCACCTCCCCCCGTCACGATGCCGAGTCGCCGCACGTGGCCGGGACCGCCGGCGATGACGTGCGGTTCCGATCCGCAAACGTCGCGCAGACGCTCGGTCAGCGTCGCGAGCGGGAGGTCCGCCGTGGCCCACACGCCGACGTCCAGCTCTCGCTTCCAGGTTCCGAACCGACCCTCGACGGTCAGATCCAGAGCCCCGGCCAGCAGGACGTTGTTCCCCACCTCCGGGTGGACGTCCAGCGGCAGATGGGCCGAGTAAAGGGCGATATCGGCGTCGAACAGGGCGCGTACCCGCCGGTACGTGACGCCGGTGAGCGGGAGCGGATCTCCCCAGAACAGGCCATGATGGACGAGCAGGAGCTGCGCGGCACCCTCCGCCGCGGCCTCGATGGTCTCCAGGGTGGCATCGGTCGCCGAAGCCACCATCCCGATCGGCGAGCGGCTTTCGGCCTGGAGGCCGTTGAAGGCGCCCGGATAATCGGGAACAGCTTCGATCGCCAGGTAATCGTCCAGCCACTCGGCGATCTCTCGTAGGTCGGCCATTCGCCCCGATACCCTCCTCGTTTCAGGCCGGCTTGCTCGTCACTCCCACTCGATCGTGGCGGGAGGCTTGGATGAGATGTCGTAGGCAACCCGGTTCACCCCCTCCACCTCGTTGATGATGCGGTTCGAGACCCGGCCGAGAACATCGGGCGGAAACGGGAACCAGTCCGCCGTCATTCCGTCGCGGCTCGTGACGGCGCGCAGAACGACGGCGTTCTCGTATGTTCGGGCATCCCCCATGACTCCGACCGAGCGCACCGGCAAAAAGACCGCGAAGGCCTGCCAGATGTCGTCGTAGAGCCCTGCCGCTCTGATCTCGTCCAGGTAGATCGCATCCGCCTCGCGCAGGGCCTCGAGGCGCTCCTCATCGACTTCGCCGAGCACCCGGACGGCAAGGCCCGGTCCGGGGAACGGATGACGGCCCACCATCTCGTCGGGAAGCCCTAGCTCGCGTCCAACCTGACGAACCTCGTCTTTGAACAGCTCGCGCAGTGGCTCGATGAGCTCGAACGGCATGTTTGGCCTCAAGCCCCCCACGTTGTGGTGGGACTTGATCGTCGCCGACGGACCGCGCACGGAGGTCGACTCGATCACGTCCGGGTAGAGGGTTCCCTGCACCAGGTGTCTGGCGCCTCCCGCCCGCTGCGCGGCTTCCTCAAACACGTCGATAAACGTATGGCCGATTCTCACCCGCTTCTCCTCGGGATCGGTGACGCCGGCGAGGCGAGTGAGGAAGAGATCGGCGGCATCCACGACCTCCAGGTGCATCCCGAAGTGCTCGCCGAAAACGCGCTCCACGGACACCCGCTCGCCTTTCCGCAACAACCCGTTGTCCACGAATATGCAGGTGAGCTGATCTCCGATCGCCCGGTGCACGAGCGCGGCCGCCACCGACGAATCGACCCCTCCGGAAAGACCGCAGATCACCCGATCGTCGCCGGCCTGCCGCCTCACGCTCTCCACCTGGGATTCCACGATGCAGCCGGGCGTCCAATCCCCCGCGCAGCCGGCGACCCCGAAGACGAAGTTCTCGATGATCTCTTCGCCGCGGGGCGTATGGGCTACCTCCGGGTGGAACTGAACCCCGTAAATCCGGCGCTCGGCCGAGCGAAAGGCCGCCACCGGCGAGCTGCTCGTGCGAGCCAGCACCTCGTATCCGGGGGGTGCCTCGGTCAGATGATCCCCGTGGCTCATCCAAACGGTCGTCTTCTCGCCCGGCTCAAAACCTTCGAAGAGACCGTCGGCCGATGTGATCTCGAGGCTAGCCCGGCCGTACTCGCGCCGCCCCGCCCTCTCAACCCGCGCTCCCGCCAGCTGTCCCAGGAGCTGCATGCCGTAACAGATTCCGAGGATGGGAACGTCGAGCTCCAACAGCTCCGGCGTGGCGGTGGGCACGTCCTCGTCGTACACGCTGGCCGGCCCGCCCGAGAGGACTACGCCGGAAGCTCCCCAGGCTCGAATCCAGTCGGCCGAGCGATCGGGAGGATGGATCTCGCAGTACACCCGCTCCTCCCGAATGCGTCGGGCGATCAACTGGGTGTACTGGGATCCGTAATCCAGGATGAGGATGCGGTCGGACATCAATACGCCTTGGCCCAAAGAGCCTCGTGCTCCGCCGGCTCGCCGCAGCACAGACAACTCTCCGGTTGCTCCTCGGAACGAAACTCCGAATCGGGAAGAACCCGGATCGTGGCCTTCGTATCCTCCTTCACCTTCTGCTCACACCTTTCATCGCCGCACCACCCGGCATACACGAAGCCGCCAGGCCCCGCCATTCGCGCCTTGAACTCTCCGTAGTCGGTAAGCCCGCGCACCGAGTTCTCGGCCCGTCGCTGCTCCGCCGTCCGTCGAACCCCGGCCTGGATGTCGATCAACATCTTGGGGATCGTGGCCAAGGCCTCGGCATCGCCCATGAACCGCTTGCGGTCCTCGGCGCTCGCCGTCCGGCTCACCAGCACGACCTGCGACTTCTCTATGTCCCGCGGACCGACCTCCATCCTCAACGGCACGCCTCGACGCTCCCAATCGAAGTACTTGGCCCCGGGCGTCATGTTCTCGCGATCGTCCACGTGCACCCGCACCCTCCCGGCGAGGTCCGCGCGCAGGGCTTCCGCCTTCTCGAAAACGCTCTGGCGCTGCTCGTCCGACTTCCAGATCGGCACGATGACGAGCTGATAAGGCGCGAGGCGGGGAGGCAGGGACAGTCCCTGGTCGTCCCCGTGCGTCATGATGAGACCGCCAATCAGCCGGGTCGAAACCCCCCAGGAGGTGTTCCAGACGTACTCGTGGCGGCCTTCCTCCGTCTGGTACTGAACCTCAAATGCACGGGCGAAGTTCTGGCCGAGATCGTGGCTGGTGCCAGCCTGGAGGGCCTTGTTGTCCTTCATGAGCGCCTCGCAGGCGAAGGTCCGCTCGGCACCCGCGAAGCGTTCCGACGAGGTCTTCTCGCCGGTCACGACGGGCATGGCCATCCACTCCTCCATGAACTCCCGGTAAACGCCGAGCATACGCCGAGCCTCCTCCCGGGCCTCCTCGGCGGTCGCGTGGGCCGTGTGACCCTCCTGCCACAGGAACTCGGTCGTTCGTAGGAAGGGTCGCGTGCGGAGCTCCCAGCGCACGACGTTCGCCCACTGGTTCAAGAGAACCGGCAGATCGCGGTAGGACTGGATCCAGTTGGCCACGACCGGCCAGATAATCGCCTCGGAGGTCGGGCGCACGACGAGCGGCTCCTCCAGCTCCTCGCCGCCCGCATGGGTCACAACGGCCGTCTGCGGCGCGAAACCCTCCACGTGTTCCGCTTCGCGATCGAGCGCCGACTGGGGGAGGAACAACGGGAAGTAGGCGTTTTGGTGCCCCGTCGCCTTGAACAGTCCGTCCAGCGCCGACTGCATGAGCTCCCAAATCGCATAGCCGTACGGCATGATGACCATGCATCCGCGCACGGGAGAGTAGTCGGCGAGTCCGGCGACCTGGACGATCTCCGTGTACCAGGCCGAGAAATCCTCGGACTGCAGAGTGAGACGTCTGTCCTTCGTCACGGGCGTCTACGCTCCGCTCTCTGCCGAATCCGGCGCCGTGAGCTCTGCGAGCAACTCCTCGACGCCGATCGAACGCTCATCACCCGTCGACATGTCGCGCACGGATGCCGTTCCGTCCCGCTGCTCATCGGGCCCGATCACGATCGCACGGGAGGCGCCCGCCTGATCAGCTGCTCGGAACTGGCGTCCGACGCTTCGGCCCCGGTAATCCAACCCGACGCTTCGGCCCCGCTCCCTGAGCTGGCGGACGAGAGCGATCGCGGTCGGCCGCTGCTCCGGCGTCACGTAGACGATGAAGTCATCGATCCGCGCCGAGCCTTGAGGCACGAGCCCCTTCTCCTTCAGGAGCTCTCCGAGCACCACGTCCCCCAGACCGAAGCCGAGCGCCGGCAGATCCGGTCCCCCCAGGGCCGCCAGCAGGTCATCGTAACGTCCGCCGCCACAGATGGCGCGGAGGCGACCGCTCTTCTCCCACAGCTCGAACACGAGGCCGGTGTAGTAAGCCAGGCCCCGGACGAGACGCGGATCGAAGACCACGAACTCCGACAGCCCCTGGTGGCCAATGAGCTCGAAGAAGGCGTCCAGTCGCTGGATCGCCTCGGAGACGCGGTTCGACCCACCATACTCGTTCGACAGATCCTCCAGGCTGCACTCCCGAACCGCGAGAACCCGACGAACGCCGGCTTCGTTCAAGCCAAGCTCCGAGAGGCGCTCGGCCAACCATTCATCGCCCTGACGCTCGGAACGATCGAGGGCACTGATCGCCTCGAGGATCTGCCCGCTCGGCACCCCGATCTCCTCCAAGATGAGGGTGATCAGCCGACGGTCCGAGACCCGAGCCACGAAATCGTCCGCGCCGAGACCGAAATAGCGGAGCACATCGACGGCCGCCGCCACGAGCTCGGCGTCGGCCATCACGTCCATCTCGCCCACGATGTCAACGTTGAGCTGGAAGTGTTCTCGCAGCCGCCCCCGCTGCGGCCGCTCGTAGCGGAAGAGCTGCGGGATGGAGAACCACTTGATCGGCTTCGGAAGGCCTTGAGCCCGCGCGCCGACCATGCGGGCCAACGTGGGCGTCATCTCCGGCCTGAGCGCCACCTCCCGATCTCCCCGGTCCACGAAGCTGTACAGCTGCTCCACGATCTCGGGGCCCGACTTCGCCGTATACAACTCCAGAGCCTCGAGCGGGGGACCGTCGTACTCCACGAACCCGTAGCGCTTCGCCACCTCGCGCCAGCCCGCGAAGATGTGGCGCCGAAGGACGAAATCTTCCGGGTAGGAGTCCCGAAAGCCGGGAAGGCTCGAGGCGGTCATGCGGCGGCGGAGAAGGTCATGAGCGGCCAATGTATGCGGCGCCGAAATGGGCCGGCAAGAAAAGGACGGCTGGCGCCGAAGCGCCAGCCGCCACTCGGAGCGCCTTGGCTCTCGATCCGGCTACGCGGGAGCCGCGCAGTAGCGATCGAACGCCGCCTTCATCTCGTCGGCGATCGCATCGGCGCTTCTACCTTCGATCTGATGCCGCTCGAGCATGAACACGACGTCACCATCCTGCAGCAGCGCGATCGAGGGGGATGAGGGACGGTATCCCGTCAGGAACTCTCGCGCGCGGGCACTGGCCTCGGGGTCCTGACCGGCGAACACGGTCACCATCACATCGGGCCGCGTCGGGTGCTGCGTGGCCATCGCCACGGCCGGCCGAGCGTTCTGGGCGGCGCAGCCGCATACGGAGTTCACGACCAACAGCACGGTCCCCGAGTCGGGGCTCAGAGCTTCATCCACCTCCTCGGAGGTGACGAGCTCTCGGACCCCAAGGCGGACCAGTTCCTCCCGCATCGGCTGAACGAGCACCGGATCGTAGAGCATCTCTTAGCTTCTCCTCTTTCTGCATGTCGGCGAGTCGAGTCGCATCCGCTATACGGCCCGCCCCGGTTCGAGAACGCCTTCCGCCTCGAAGGCATCCCTGACATCCCCGACCAGATAACACGAGCCGGCTACTACTACCGTTCCCCCCTCCGCGAGTTCGCTCGCGCGGCTCAGCGCCGTCGCCAGCTCGGCCGAGACCTCCACCGTGAGAGGGCGCCCTCCTCTTCCGCTTCCGACTTCGGGACGCTCGAGGTAGGCCTGGACCTCCGTCAAGTCCCAGCCCGCTCCCTCCGGATGGGAATCCGCGATCGTCAGAACCATCGCGTCGGCCGACTCCCGCAGGAGATCGAGAATTCCCGGCCATGCTTTCCGCGCGAGCATCGCCGTGAGAATGACCACCGGCCGTCGCGGCTTCAACGCGTCGAGCGTCGCCGCCAGCGCCGAAGCTCCCGCGGGATTGTGAGCCACATCCAGAATCCAGGTGACCCCTCCGACCTCAAGCATCTCGACCCGACCCGGCCACCGGACGTGTGCCATCAGGTCGGGAACGCGGAAGGCCTGTGGGAGCCTGCCGACTCGCTCGAGAAGCAGCAAGGCGACGGCCGCGTTGTGAGCCTGGTGCGCGCCCGGCAGCGGAACCTCGAGGTCGATGCCATCCGGCCAAGCCGGCGAGCGGTAGCTGAACTCCGTCCCGGTCGAGTGGACCCGCACGTCCGCGACGCGGGCCGCTCGACCGAGACGATACAGCGGCGCCTCGACCTCGTGCGCCTTCGCCCCGACGACGTGCAAAGCTTCTGCCGGGAGATCTCCGAGAACCGTCGGCACCCCTGGCTTCAGGATACCTGCCTTCTCGGCGGCTACCTCGCCGAGCGAGTGACCCAGATACTCGCAGTGATCGAGGCCGACGCTGACGATCGCGCAGCCCTCGGGGCGGAGTACATTCGTCGCGTCCAGCCTGCCGCCCAGGCCCACCTCCACGACGGCCAGTTCGATCCCCGCTTCCGCGAAGGCGAGAAACGCCAGGGCGGTCGCCGCCTCGAAGTAGGTCGCTCCCTCTCTCTCGGCCAGCGGAAGCACACGGGCCGCGCATCTCTCCAGGAGGTCCGATTCCGCATCCGCTGCGCCGATGCGGATCCGCTCCGCGAAAGAAGAAAGGTGCGGCGACGTGTAGAGCCCCACCGAGCTCTCGGCGCCGGCGATCGCTCCCGCGATGGCGCACACGGATCCCTTGCCGTTCGTGCCGCCGACGTGAAGCGAATCATAGGCGATGTGCGGATCGCCCAGATCCTCCAGGATTCGGGATATCCGGTCGAGACCCCAGCGAATGTGTCCTACAGGACGATCGAGGAGGTGGTCGAGGTCTGAGTCGGAAGCGCCCTCGCGTGCTCCCGCCACCCGAGCTGGCTGAGAGCTCAGCACATGTGGTGGAGTAGCGTCGAGAGAACGGGCTTCATCTCCACGCGGGGTACGATCCGGTCGACCATGCCGTGAGAGAGGAGGAACTCGGCACGCTGGAAGCCATCCGGAAGGTCCTGTCGGATCGTCTCCTTGATTACCCTGGGGCCGGCGAACCCGATGAGCGCTTCCGGCTCCGAGAGGATCACGTCACCCAGCATCGCGTAGCTGGCTGTGACGCCACCCGTCGTCGGGTGCGTGAGAACGCTGATGTACGGGTTTCCATCCTTGGCCAGCCGCTCCAGCGCGGCCGCGGTCTTCGCCATCTGCATCAGCGAGAAGATCCCCTCCTGCATCCTCGCGCCACCCGATGCGGAGATGAGGATCAGGGGGCTGCCGTCTCCCGTGGCCCGGTCCGCCAATCTGCGGATCTTCTCGCCGACCACCGATCCCATGGATCCCCCGATAAAGCCGAAGTCCATGGCGCCCAGATACACGTCCCTGCCGTCCAAGCGCCCCCTTCCCGTCCGGATCGCATCGGTCGGCCCCACCTTCTCGATCGCTGCTTCCAACCGCTCGGTGTAGGGCTTCGAGTCCACGAAGCCCAACGGATCGGTGGAACGGAGGTTCGTGTCGAACTCCTCCAGGAAGCCGTCGTCCAGAAACAGCGCGATGTACTCGTCGGCGGGGATGCGGAAGTGGTGCCCGCACTCCGGGCAGACGTGCGCGTTCTCGCTCAGGCGACGCTCGTAGAGAATCTCCCCGCACCCGTCGCACTTCACCCAGACGTCTGCCGCCAGCTCACGCTTCTGTGACACGAGCTTCTGCTTGGGCTTTTTGAACCAGGTCATGAGAGCTCCTCCAGATCGGCGCCCGAAAATATACCCGGTCCGGTGCGGGGCTGCGAAGTCGGTGAGATCGAGACTCAGGCTCCGGACTCGGCGGAGGCCCGCGCCACGATCGCCAGTCCCACGAACAGCATGAGCAGGAAGCTGCCTCCGTAGCTCAAGAACGGAAGCGGCAGCCCGGTGATCGGCATCAGCCCCACCGTCATGCCGATGTTGATGATCAAGTGCGAGAACCAGACAGCGAAGAGGCAGAACACAGTGATGCTGGCGAAGGAGTCCTCGGTCGACCTGGCCACGCCCAGCACACGGTGCAGGAAGAGCCCGAGCAGCACCAGCAGCAGTGCGACGCCGAGGAAGCCCAGCTCCTCGCCGATAACGGAGAAGATGAAGTCGGTATGCTGCTCGGGCAGGAACGCGAGGCGTTTCTGCGGCCCGTCGGCGAATCCCTGACCGAACCACCCCCCGGAACCTATCGCCACCTTGGACTGGATCAGGTGCCAGCCGGCGCCGCGGGGATCGACGTCCGGATCGAGAAACACGATGAGGCGGTTTTGCTGGTACGGAGCCAGGCTACGCCAGAACGGCAGCGTGAGCGCGCCCGCCGCCACGTTGGCGACCAACACGAGCATCCCTTCAGCAGCGAACGGGCGATAGAGGTACAGAAACACGGCGAGCGCAAGGAACCAGATGCCCCACACGACGGGCGAGAACCCGAGAAGCAGGCTGATGCCGGGACTGACCAGCATGAACAAGGTGGCCATCGGGACGCCGGCCCAGAAGAGAGCCGCGATCAGGATCGCGCCGAAGACGAGGGCGCTCCCCAGATCGGGCTGGAGCGCCACGAGGCCCACCGGGATGAGGACGATGAGAACGGGGCGAACCAGCTGCGATAGCCGGCTCCACTCGCCTCGGTACGCGGAGAAGGTGCGCGCCAGGAGCAAGATGGTGGCGAGCTTGGCAAGCTCCGCCGGCTGCATGCCCAGCGGCCCGATGTAGAGCCAGCTTCGCGTGTTCGGACCCGTGCCGACCAGCAGCACCACGACCAGCAGCACGACGGAGGCCGCGTAAAGCCACACTGCGGCCCAGTCCAGCCAGCGGAGCGGTATCCGACTGACCGTCAGGAACGCGATGAGCGCGAGCACCAACCAGACCAGCTGGCGACGCCAGGCACCGGCAGCAAGTGAAGGCACGTCGACCTGCCCGGCCGAGTAGATCATCGCGGCTCCCACGAAGGCGAGCAGGATCGCCAGCCCGAAGAGCCTGAGGTCGCCGGGAGGACGAAGCGCCCGTGCCGCCGCGATCACCGGGCCTCCTCCTCGCCGACCGGTGTTCCGTCCGGTCCATCGGCCAGAGCGGGCGGTGCGAGAAGCTCGGGGTGGAGCGTGTCCAAGTACCGTTCAACAACCCGAATGGCGAAAGGCACCGCCTGCGACACCTGGTAGTCGGGGTGGCCGAACTCAACGATCGCTGCGATCACGATCTCGGGGTCGTCGGCCGGTGCGAACCCGATGAACCATGAATGCGGCGCTCCGTGCGGATTCTGGGCGGTCCCCGTCTTGCCCGCCATCTCCCAGCGATCGGAGCGATACGGGTAGGCGGTGCCGTCGGGGTGGTTCACGACAGCGCGCAACGCCTCCACGAGCTGGCTCCGCTGGGGCTCCGAGAGGCCCAACTCCCAC
>JAUVMT010000182.1 GCA_030600085.1 Gemmatimonadales bacterium
AGATCAGGGTGGTCGTCCAAATACTCGATGGACAGGCGACCGGCCAGGAAGTCGGCCTCTTCCATGACGGCGAGATGGAACGACTGCGTGGTGATGATACCGGCGACGTGCAGCTCCTCGAGCGCACGTCGCATCCTGCCGATCGCCTGCAAGCGGTCGGCGCCATGGACGATGAGCTTCGCGAGCAGCGGATCGTAGTGCAGCCCCACCTCGTAGCCCGCGGATATGCCCGAATCCCAGCGCACGCCCGGTCCTGCCGGTGCCTCCAGCTCGGTGATGCGGCCAGCGGACGGGAGAAAGCCATTGAACGGATCCTCACCGCTGATCCGACACTCGATCGCGTGGCCGAGAGGCCAGCCGGGATCCGGCTCCCAACCCAGAGGATCCCCCGCCGCCACACGGATCTGCTCCTGGACCAGGTCCACGCCGGTCACCAGCTCCGTCACCGGGTGCTCGACCTGGATTCGGGTGTTCATCTCGAGGAAGTAGAACTCGCCGTCGACGAAGAGGAACTCCACGGTACCGGCTCCCCGATAACCCACCGCCCGAGCCGCTTCGATCGCCACCCGACCCATCCGCTCGCGCAGCGCCACGTCCACGACCGGGGAGGGTGACTCCTCGATCAGTTTCTGGTGGCGGCGTTGGATCGAGCACTCGCGCTCACCGAGGTGAACGACCGTCCCGCATCCGTCGGCGAGCACCTGAATCTCTATGTGACGCGGTCGCTCGAGAAACCGCTCCAGGTATACCCGCGGATCGCCGAACGCCTGCTCGGCCTCGCTCCGCACCCGCTTCAGAGCGGGCTCCAGCTCATCGAGGGCGCGTACGATCCGCATGCCCTTCCCGCCACCGCCCGCGGCGGCCTTGAGCATCAGCGGGAAGCCGATATCACGCGCAGCCGTCGCCACATCGTCGCCACCGGTTAGCGCGTCCGAGCCCGGGACGACGGGCACGCCCGCATCCCGCATGAGCTTGCGGGCGCGGGTCTTGTCGCCCATCGCCTCGATCGCCTCCGGAGACGGGCCGATGAAGACGAGGCCCGCTTCGCCAACGGCACGGGCGAAATCCGGGTTCTCGGCCAGAAAACCGTATCCCGGGTGAATCGCCTCCGCGCCCGTTCGCCGTGCCGCGACGATCAGCTTGCCTCCATCCAGATAGCTTTCGGTCGCCCTGGCGGGCCCGATCGGAACGGACAGGTCAGCCTGCAGCACGTGCGGCGCCAGACGATCCGGCTCGGAGTAGACGGCCACGGACTCGATGCCCAGCTCGCGGCAGGCGCGGATCACGCGCACCGCGATCTCTCCCCGGTTCGCCACCAGGATCCGGGAGAACGGTGGATGGTTCAAAGAGGGATATTGCCGTGCTTCTTGGGCGGATTCAGGTCCCGCTTGTTTGCCAGCGCCTCGAGGCCGGAGATCAGATGCTGCCTCGTATGGCGGGGATCGATCACGTCGTCGACGTAGCCGCGCGCGGCTGCCTGGTACGGATTGGCGAACTTCGCGCGGAACTCCCGCTCCAGCTCCTCGGTCTTTTCCTTTGGATCCTTCGCGGCCGCGATCTCCTTTCGATAAAGGATCTCGACGGCGCCCTTCGGACCCATCACGGCGATCTCCGCCGTGGGCCAGGCTAAGTTCAGGTCGCCACGTATGTGCTTGGAGGACATGACGTCGTAGGCACCGCCGTAGGCCTTCCGTGTGATGACGGTGAGCTTGGGCACCGTCGCCTCGCAGTAGGCGTAGAGCAGCTTGGCCCCGTGCTTGATGATCCCGCCGTGCTCCTGGCTCACGCCCGGGAGGAAGCCCGGTACGTCCTCGAACGTCACGATCGGGATGTTAAACGCGTCGCAGAAGCGCACGAAGCGCGCACCCTTGAGGCTGGCATCGATGTCGAGGACTCCGGCGAGAACCGCCGGCTGGTTCGCGACGAGCCCGATCGCTTTTCCGCCCAGCCTCGCAAAGCCGACGAGGAGGTTTCTCGCGTACTCCGCGTGCACCTCGAAGAACTCGCCTCCATCCACGATGCGGCCGATAACGTCGTGCATATCGTACGGCTTGTTGGGCTGATCAGGCACGATGTCGAGCAGCTCTTCAGCGGCCTGCTTCGGCGGATCGACCGACTCGACGTCCGGCGGGACCTCGCTGTTGTTCGCCGGCAGATAGCCGAGGAGGTCTCGGATGCCTCTGAGCGCCGAGACCTCGTCCCCGTACGCGAAGTGCGCGACGCCGGAAGTCCGGGCGTGCGTCGCGGCGCCGCCCAGCTCGTCGAAGCTCACGTCCTCGTGGGTCACTGTCTTCGCGACGTTCGGGCCCGTCACGAACATGTGGCTGATGCCCTCGACCATGAAGATGAAGTCGGTGATGGCGGGCGAGTAGACCGCGCCGCCAGCACACGGGCCGAGGATGGCGCTGACCTGCGGAATCACGCCGGAAGCCAGCGTGTTGCGCAGAAAAATGTCCGCGTAGCCGCCGAGCGATACGACGCCCTCCTGGATGCGCGCACCGCCCGAGTCGTTCAGGCCGATCACCGGGACGCCGGCTTTGAGCGCGTTGTCCAGCACCTTCACGATCTTCTCGGCGTGTGTCTCCGAGAGCGAGCCTCCGAACACGGTGAAGTCCTGGCTGAACACGTAGACGATTCGGCCGTCGATCGTCCCGTAACCCGTGACGACCCCGTCTCCGGGGTATCGCTGATCCTCGAGCCCGAAGTCGGTGCACCGGTGCTCGACGAAGCGATCCAGTTCGACGAACGAGCCGGGATCCAACAACACGTCCAGCCGCTCGCGTGCGCTGAGCTTCCCTTTCTCGTGCTGGCGAGCCAGCCGTTCGGCTCCGCCACCTTCCTGACTCGCGCGTCGCAGCTCTTCGAGCTCGTGCAGCTTGGCTCGCATCGTCATCTGAGGATCCTCATGCCGGGCTCTGGAGTCATCCGCCTTCGTCCTCTGCCGCCTCCGCCCGGCGAGCCGCCTCTTCCGCCTCTGCATCCCGCCACTGGAGCAGCGATGCGACATCGAGGGGTCGAAGGGTGCCGTCGCGCAACGCACGGATCAACGTGCGGCGAATCACCGTCGACGTGCCGGGATCGAGACGAAACAGACCGGTAGCGCCGGCGACCTCGAGTTCCGCCGCCGCGCGCGCCACTCGCGCCGGATCGGCGGTGCCCGAGCGAGCGAGCGCCGCGAGAATAAGGCGCATGGCATCGTATCCGAGGGCGGGCAGCATGTTGTCGCGAAGCGACTTCCGGTACTCCCGCTCGTACTGGTCCCTGAACGTGGCCCACGGGGACGCCTCGGCCGTCCGATCCACGTACGCGCCCACTATCCAGGCATTCCCGATCATGCCCTCCAACCGCCGCAGCGCCTCCGGGGCGCCCCAGAGGGCGCTGCCGGCGACGATCAAGCCCTCGATGCCGTAATACGGAATCTGAGGCGTGAGCTGGAGGACTGTCGGGATGGCATCCGCATCCACGAAGATCGCTTCCGGCGTCGCCACCGCGAGCCGGCCCACCGGGTCCTGGAAGGTCGTCGTATCGGGCCGGTATCCGCTGGCCGCAACGACGGCGGCACCCGCCTGGCGGGCCGCCTGCTCGAAGGATCGGTACGAGCTCTGGCCCAGGGGGCCGAACGGATACAGAACGCCGAGTCGCTTCAGGCCGGCGTCACCGCCGAGGAACTGCGCAACGTCCCGAGCCACATCGGTGTGACGCCGGTCCCTGGCCCACAGCGTGAACGCGTTCTCGGCGGGATTTCGGACCTCGGTGGCGGTCGGGCTGACCATCAGCAGCCGGTCGTCTCGTCGACCGGCCGCAGCCTCGGCGAACGCCTCCGACCGCATGGGGCCAACGAGAGCCATGACCCCTTCTCGCTCCAGCCGCCGGACGAGATCGACGACATCCGCCTCACCGGAGCCGTCATCCACGACCACGAACTCGATCGGCAACGCTCCCGCGGATCGCTCGTACTCCTGGAGCGCGATCCTCGCGCCCTCTTCCACGAGCTCGCCGGCGGCGGCGAAACGGCCCGAGCGTGGAATCAGCAAACCGATCCGCACCCGCGCCGCCTCCCGGTAGTCACCCGCGAGAATCTGTCGGGCGAGCTCCCGGTCGGACGACCACGCCTCCGCATCCAGAACGCGTCTCGCAACGGCACTCGCCGAATCGTCCCTACCACCAAGCACCAGCGCCCGCGCCAGCTCCGCGCGGAGCAGCCCCCCCGCCCGGCCGGGATCCGCCGAGAAGGCCAGCTCCTCGAGCTCGCCGAGGGTGATAGACCCGGCGGCCTGCCGCATCACCCGCCGAGACTCTTCGCTCAGGGATCCCGGATACTCCAGCAGCAACTGCAGGGCAGCCAGTTCCTGGCCGTTCCGGACCCGGATCTCCGCCAACCGGCCGACGGCCATCTCGAAGAGCGTACCCGAGGCGCGTCCGATCAGAGCCTCGTACCGGGTGGCCGCCACCTCCGATTCACCCGCTGTCTGCAGCGCCACCGCGCCAATAAAGAGCGCCCGGTTCGCCGCCGACACGAGATTCGGATCGGAGCGCCATGCGGAGAACAGAGAATCCGCCAGCTCGCCAGCCCGGATGAAGCTGCCCTCCGAGACGAGAGCATCCAGGGAGCGAAGGGCTTCTCGCTCGGCCGTACCGATACCTGTCGGCTCGGCCATACCCCTGTCGGACGAAGAGGCGCAACCGCCGGCAAGTACGACCGATAGGCCGGTGAGGAGTATTCGTCGCCGCACGCTACGGCGAATCCTCAATGAAACGGGGTCCGGAATTGGGCAACCGGACCCCGCAGCTGGATATCTCATCGGAACCTCGGTGGACCCTACCGTTCCTTGTCCTCCTCGACCTCGGCTTCGGCCTCCACGTCCTCGACCTCGGCTTCAGCCTCCACGTCCTCGACCTCCGCTTCAGCCTCCACGTCCTCAACCTCGGCTTCGGCCTCCACGTCCTCAACCTCGGCTTCGGCCTCCACGTCCTCGACCTCGACCTCGGCTTCAGCCTCCTCGTCCTCGACCTCGGCTTCGGCCTCTACCTCCTCGACCTCGGCTTCGGCCTCTACCTCCTCGACCTCGGCTTCAGCCTCTACCTCCTCGACCTCGGCTTC
>JAUVMT010000027.1 GCA_030600085.1 Gemmatimonadales bacterium
GCCGGAGCCCGAGAGACCCGTCACGACCACGAGGCTGTCGCGTGGAATCTCCCCATCGATGTTCCGGAGGTTGTGCTCGCGGGCGCCGCGCACGATGAGCGCTCCGGACTCGGCCGGGCCCTCCCCGTCGCCGGATCCCGCCTCCTCGCCCGAGCCCACTTCTTCATCCGGGCCCGTCAGTTCTTCACCCGAATCCGTCAGTTCTTCACCCGAATCCGCCACCTGCGACTCCGGACCGGCCACCGCGGAGCCCGCGCCGTTCTCGTGTCGCTCCATCCTTAGCGCGGCACCAGGATTCGCCCGGCCCCGGGCATCACTTCGGCTTCGATCGGCGTCTCTCCCGCGGCCTCCCCGTCGATCTGTACCGCGACCGGCGGGTCCGCCTCGATCCTGACCCGCTTCGCCTGGATGAAGAGCATGCGGTCGTCGCCCGCGTACTGCTCG
Source organism: Gemmatimonadales bacterium (assembly GCA_030600085.1). Taxonomy (GTDB): domain Bacteria; phylum Gemmatimonadota; class Gemmatimonadetes; order Palauibacterales; family Palauibacteraceae. The sequence goes on from JAUVMT010000027.1 coordinate 445, forward strand.
CGCGCGACGCGCCAGACCATCGCCGCCCAGTCCGAGAGGTTGCGGGCCGCGAAGATGCAGACGTCCAGCAGGCCGTCGTGAAAGGAGACTCTGGGCGCGATCTTGATGTCCACCGGCAGGGGCGAGACGGCCAGCTGCCCGACGTTCGCCACCAGCACCATCGACGCCTGAACCTCGAGATCCCGGTCGTCCACGACGAGGCGAAACTTGGACGAGGGGGGCGCGAACGCGCTCTTCAGGCCTCCGAGGACGTAAGCGACCGGTCCCAGCAGCTTCTTCATCTCCGGCGTCGCCGCCGCGATCAGCTCGGCATCCAGCCCCGCGCCGGCCATGAGCGCGAACACGTTATCGCCGGCCCGTCCCAGGTCGATCTGCTCGACCTGTCCCTCGACCGCCACGCGTACGGCGCCATCCACGGAGGCGGGGATATCGAAGTTGTTCGCGAGCTGGTTCCCGGTGCCGAGGGGAACGATGGCGACCGGGACCTCCGTTCCGGCCGTCCCCCGCAGCGCCTGGGCGACGGTGCCATCCCCACCGGCCGCGACGACCGCGCGCACCCCCTCACGGGCGGCGGCCTTCGCGATCTCGAGGGCCTCGGCCGGATCCGCCGGCGTCACCAGATCGAACGGGACATCGTGCTCCGCGAAGGCCGAGGCGATCCGCCGGCGCATGACGACCGGCGACTGGCCACCGCTCGCGTACGGGTTGATGAGGACGAGGAAGCGCTCGGCGGTCGGGTAGGGGACCTCAGGCACTTCGGCCGGCCTGCTCCTCCAGCCGCCGCACCCGCTCTTCCGTCGGCGGGTGGGTGCGGAAGAGGGAGGCGAACGCCCCGCCGGTCCCTCCGTGCAGCGGGTTCACGATCGCCAGGTGGGCCGCCGCCGGGTTCACCTGCATCGGGATTCGGCGGGCGCCCTTCTCGAGCTGGCGAAGCGCACTGGCGAGGTCGAGCGGCCGGCCCGAGATCTCGGCGCCCACCCGGTCGGCCCGGTACTCGCCGGTGCGGCTGATCGCCATCTGGACGAGCATCGCGGCGAGAGGGGCGAGGATGAGCATGAGGATTCCGGCGATCGCGCCCAAGGCGCCCCGGTCGCGCCCGCCGCCGAACCAGAAGCCGACCCGGGCCAGCATGACGATCGCCGCCGACATCGTCGCCGCCACCGTGCCGACCAGCATGTCGCGGTTCTTGATGTGGGCCAGCTCGTGGGCCAGGACGCCGCCCAGCTCGTCCCGGCTGAGGCCCTCGAGGATCCCCTGCGTGACGCACACGACGGCGCGCTCCGGGCTCCGGCCGGTCGCGAAGGCGTTCGGCTGCGAGCTCGGCGCGATCGCCACCGCCGGCATCGGCAGGTCCGCCCGCCGCCTGAGCACGTCTACCATCGCGTAGAGCTCCGGCGCCTCCTCGGGCCCCACCACCTGCGCCTTGTACATGCGGAGGACGATCCGGTCGCTGAACCAGTAGCTGCCGAAGTTGAAGACGGCCGCGAACAGGAGGGCTCCCACCATCCAGTTCGAGCCGCCGAAGAAGCCCGCGATCCCGACGAACAACATCGTCAGCACCGCCATCAGCCCGAAGGTCTTCACGTAACTCATAAGGTCACTGTCATCTTCTGTGTCTACTCGCCCGTTATCGCGGTTCGCTCCTACACCGGTCGGATCCGCGACGGTCCGCCCCTTTACCACCCGTATTGCTCCGGCTGCCCCTCTACATGTACACCTGTACAGGTAGAGGAAACCGGGGTAGAACGGTGCGCCGTCGTCGGGTCGTCCCGCAGCAGCGAGCCCGGCTGCTACAACTGGCGGAAGTGCGCCATCGAGATGAACTGCTTCGGCCTTCCGCCCGCTCGAGCGGCGCCCACCCAGGCGTGGGCGGACTTTCCGAAGCGAGCGTCGGATGCCCCGAGGAGACCCCGCAAGGGGGCTCCGAGGACAGGCATCTGTCAGCTCGCGGAGGGAACCGCCCGCGCCCCCCAGGGCGCCGCACCACCGAAGAGCACGGCGAGGAGCCCGCAGCCGATGTCAGTAAGACCACTCCCGGAAGACGAAGAGCCCGAGGCTCTGCTCCGTCTCCAGGTTCGATCCCGCCGAGAACAGCCGCTGGAAGCGGTTCTCGTAGCGTGCCTCCAGCGTCCAGCCCTCCGCGAAGTACCACTCCAGGGAGACGTCGGGCCGTCGCCCGTCCAGCGGCTGCGTGTAGGTGAAGAAGACGTCCGGCCCGATGTAGCTCCCCACCTCCACTTCAGCGCCCGCGAAGAAGTTGGATTGGGAGGCGCGAGCCTGCTCGGCCACGCCTGCCGACCGTACCTGGAAGAGGTCCAGCCCCAGGTCGCCGACCATGAGCGGCTGGAGCTGAGACCCGAAGAGACCGAGCGTGGCCTGCTGGCCCAGACCCAGGGCGGTGGCCGCCCCCTGGCTCTCCGTGGCGAACGCTCCGCATGGCGCCCCGAGCGTCAGGTAGCAGATCTGGTCCGACTCACTCAGAGGCGGGTCGCTGGTGAGGGTCACGTCCATATCGGAGATCGTACCCGTCAAGTGAGCCTCGATGTCCAGCTTGCCCCGGTCCGTCCGCGTCTGGTGAGTGGCCAGGATGTCCAGCCTCGGGTTCGGGGTGGGCGAGCCTATGAACTCGATCGTGCCCTCCTGGATCCTGAAGTCGCGGCTGCTCGGAAGACCCTGGAGTCGGAACCGGTAGTTGCCCCGCACGAGGTTGAGGCGGCCGACGATCCGCATGTCCTGCTCGGCGGGGTGCATCAGCACGTCGATCTCTCCCCCCAGCTCCACGTCCATCTCGGGCGACCGCAGCCAGGTTCCCGGCCCGACCTCCACGTCCATCTCCGCGCGAAGGGTATAGAGGAAGGACCTTCGCTCACGCTCGATCAGCCGGCGCTCCTCGACGAGGGAGGTGTCGATCAAGCTGGCGATCTGGGGGTCGGTGAGGTCGACCACGTCCGGTCCGCGAAAGACCTCTCCCATGAGGACGTTGCCCTCGCTGAGCCGAACCCGCCCGATGAGGGTGGGCTCCCGGTAAGAGCCGCCGAGCACCCCGTCGCCCGTCACCGCGAAGTTCAGCTCCCGCTTGTCGATCGCGCGGAGCGCATCAAGATGGAGGTTGAGGTTGAAGGTGGGGTTGGCGAAGGCGGCGACTCCGAGCGTGCCGGTCGCCATCCCCTCGCCGCCGAGCTCCGATCGAAGACGTAAGCTCTCGATCCGCGCCTCCTGCCCGTCGAACGTCACTCGCCCCTGCATATCCGTGTAGCGGACCTGGAGCGGGATCATCCAGGCCGAGCCGTCGGAGAGCTCGAGCCCCCCCTCGTAACGGAAGCTGCCCGGCCGGCCGAGCACGCGAACCGTACCGTCCAGCCGGCCCTGCACGTCGGTCATGTCGGAGTTGATCAGGCGGACGATTTCGAAGGGAAGCTCCTCGATGCTCACGTTCACGTCGACCGCGTCGGCGGGCATCCGCTCCTCGACGGACGTGAAGGAGAGATCCGCGCGGACCTCACCTTCGGCCCGAATGGCCGCTCTGCCCTCGCCCATGAGCTCGATCCCTCCCTGAAGGCGCTGGTTCGCGTAAGCGAGGTCGGCCGTGAAGAGGGCGAAGGATGTCGAGTCGAGCTGAGGCCGTTCCGCGACGAGCCGCACGTCGATGAGCGGGGCCTCCGCCGTCCCGCGCACCCGCAGGTTCCCGCGCATGAGTCCGTCGGTCCGGGGGTCGCCGGGAGCGAGCTCGAGGACCGCACCGACGGGAAGCTCTGAGAGCTCGAGGCCGAAATCGACGCCTCCCGAGGCCGGGATCTCGCCATCCAGCCGTATCCGGGAACCGGCTCCGTCCGAGAGGGCCAGCTCGTCGACGACGAGGCCGGAGTCCCCGTAGACGACCCGTGCCGTCTGCTCCAACCCGTAGACGTGCTCCCGGAGCCTCACGTCCAGTCGGCGCAACAAGATGGCCGTGCGCTCGACCTCATCCTCTTCCTCTACGTCTTCGCCCAGGGAGGCGTCGTGCCGGAACTCGCCTTCCGTCGTGATCGACACGGCAGGCGAGCGCTCGGTATGGCCTGTGAAGGAGGTCCAGGCACCCCCCTGACGCCCGAGCTGGACGCTCAGAAGGTCCAGCGGCTGCGACCCGATGAGGCCTCCTTCAAGCCCGTAGGCGGTCGCGTCGAACGAGAGGGTGTCGCGGCTCCGCAGGTTCGCCACCCGCGCGGCTCCCCTCACCGAGTCCGCCGAGAATCCGCGGTAGCCGCCCTCTTCGATGAGCACCGCCAGGCGGATGCCGGGGCGCTCGGTGTTTCCGAAGAAAGCGCCCGAGCCCGTCAGGGTGCCGGCGATCGTGTCCGACGCCGCCCCGCCGGCGGCCCGCGAGGGTGCGAAGTCCGCCAACAGATCCTCCTGCGCCTCCCGGCTCGCGGCGGCCGGCACGTCGGGCATCAGGTCGGATGCCGGCCATCGGTTGAACCGGGAGAGATCGGAGCTCACGTCCAGGAGGAGTGTCCCGGTGGTTTCGGCGGCCAGCCCGAAGGTCCCGCGGCCGTCGACGCTCGCCAGTTCGCTGCGAATCGATAACGTGTCCACCCGCGCGATTCCGCGTCCCACCGAGAAGCGGAGGAGGCTCGTGTCGATCCGGGCTCCCTCCACGATCGACGGCAGGACGGCGAGATCGAACGTCGCCTCGGCATCGGCGGGATCGGTTCCCTCTCCACGGACACGCCCGCTTACGGCCAGGTCCGTGCTGGGCCCACCCTCGATCCACTCTCGCAGCTGAATGTCGCTCGCTTCCAGCTGCGCCTCGTAGGTCTTCCGCTCGGAGGCCAGGTCGAAGCTCCCGTCGAACGAAAGGCTGCCTCGTGGGGTCAGGAGGTCCGCCTTGACCCGCAAGTCACTCGTCGGGCCCGAGAGCGAGACGGCCCCGCGAACCGATCCGATGAGGGTCGCCTGAGGGATGTACATATCGACGGCTATCAGCTGCAGCGGACCCAACGTCGCGTCGAGCTCGACGGCAGGCGTCGGCTTGTGGATCGCCAGACCGCCGTCCAGCCGGGAGACGTCGCCCGCGGCGGTTCGATGCTCGATGTCCGCCAACACGCGGACCGTATCGTCCGGCAGGTCGTCGATGATCACCCGCCCGTCGAGGCGTCCTTCGAGTTGGTTGGGAAGCTCGACGACCGCCGTCCAGCGCGGCTCGAACGCCTCGAGATCGAGTACGAGACCGCTCATCAGGCGCGGCTCCACGATCCCGACCTGCCCCGCCATCCTCACCCGGGACGGCTCCGCCTCTCCGTCGAGGCTCTCGGCCGTCAGGTCCGCGACGAGGTCGATGGCATCCATCGGCCCGGTGCCCGACAGCGGCCCCCTCAAGTAGCCGTCGATGAGACCCTCCCGCTCCAGTATCTCGTCGACGAGCTCGAGACGGAGGGGGTCGAACCGTACGCTCAGCGAGTCGAAGTGCGGCATCGCACCCAGCCCCACCACCATGCCTCCGTCCATGCGGGAATCCCGTACCTGGACCTCCGCGTCCCGAAGCTCGACGAACGTGTCTCCACCGTGCGACCGGATGACGACGTCGCCTGGGCCGCCGCCTTCCCGGGGGACGGGTATCGGTAGCCACTGAAGATCCGCGAACCCGATCGGATCGCCGTGGAGGTCGAAGCGGAAATCCGTACCCTCGCCGCTCTCGGTGTGGTCGCCGCTGGTGATCCAACCGCGCCCGGTGAGCCGGCTCGCCCCCAGCTCCGCCTCGCGAACCTCGAACCGGATGCTGTCCTCGAACACCATCGAGCCGTCGAAACGGCGGAAGTCGAGCGGCTGGGTCACCGCCTTGATCCGGGCGCTCATCTCCAGGTCGATCCGGACCGGTTTTTCGGGCTCGGCAATCCGCACGAGCGGAAACCGTCCGGAGAGCTCTGTCGCGCGGATCACCCGTACGAACCCGTCTCCCTCAGGCTCGACGTTCCACACGGTCTCGCCGCGCAGAGCGGCGTTCGCAGCCGCCTCGTACGCTTCGCCGGTCAGGTCGTGAGCCCACGGCCAGATCAGCGAGACCTCGCCCTCGCGGACCTGCCCGTCCATGATCGCGACGCGAACGCCCTCGGGCTCCAGCGCAGGCACGGGCGGCGGAAACGGCGTGGGCGAGGGTATCGGCAGCAGCGGCTCATCCGCGATCGTGTCCGGCTCGCCGCCGAAGATGCGGTCGAAGTTCCAGTCCCCCTCCGGATACTGGCGCAGGATCAGCTTCAGCCGATCGGCGGACAGCCGCCGGAACGTGTAGCGGCCGCTGAGGAGCCCGAACGGGCTGTATGAGAGCCGGACGTCCTGGAGCTCTACGAACAGCTCGCCGTCGGGCCCCGAGATCTTGACGCGCTCGAGATTGACGCGGGTGAGCAGGTTGCCCCCGACGACCGGACCGAGCTCGACCGTCCCGTTGAACGTGCCCGTCAGGGCGCCTTCGATGTAGGAGAGCGCGGCGTTGCGCCCGAAGTCCGTCTGCGTGGCGAGAAAGAGGGCGACGGCGGCGGCCAGGCTGAGGAAGCCGGCCAGCACGCCGGCCGCCCGCACCAGGTACGTGGCGGCGATCCCGTGTGCTCTCAGAACCTTCTTCAGGCGGCTACGGGGCGACTTCAACCTGCCTCCTCGGCGCGCCTGAGCTGCACCGGTGCCATCAGAACGCCTGACCGATCGCGAAGTGCACCCTCAGCCTCCTGAAGAACTCCGTGAACAGGCTCGGATCGTCGAAGCCCACCGGGTCGTAGACCACGGGAAGCGGTACCTCGGAGAGCGAACCGTCTTCCAGCTCGGCCACCACCTGGCGCAACCGTGGACCCTGCGTGTTGTACCCGAGGTCCAACCGTATGGGCCCTATCGGACTGGAGAACCTGACTCCCGCGCCCGGCGTGAACGACGGCTTTTCCAGCGTCGTCACGTCGTCGTACACATCGCCCCAGTCCAGGAACCCTACCAGCTGCCAGCGGCGAGTGAGATAGTAGCGAAACTCGAAGCTGCCCTCGATCATTCCGTTCCCACCCTTCGGGCGCTCATCGAAGTCGTTGGCCGCCGTGTCCGCCAGGGCGATCGCGCACTGCTGGAGCGCGCTGTCCGCGCACTGGGTGGTCGAGTCCATCACGAGCACCGTGGGCCCCAGGAGATTCTGCCGGAATCCTCTCACGCTGTTCGCCCCTCCGCCGTAGAACCTCTTGGCCGGATTCACGATCTCGTCGCTCGTCGCCTCTCCGTCCGACCCGAAGGCGATGCTCTGGGAGGGCTCGACGACGCCGCCCCTCAGATGGAAGGCGAACACCCACTGCGGGCTCAGCTGCTGGAAGGCGGCGAGATCGAGCGCGAAACGCACGTAGCGATACTCGGAGCCCGTGAAGGAAGCCGCGAACTCCGCCTGCGGCGTGACCCGGTAGCCGGCGGTCGGGTTGAATGTGGCATTGGTTCGATCGTAGACGAACGTCGCGACGATAGGGGAGAGCCAGCGCGGCTCGGTGAGGACCTCGATGTCGTCGGGATCGCAGATCCCGAAGCTGGCGCAGAAGAAGATGTCCGTGGACTTCGGATCGAAGGACGTCAGCTGGGGCCGGTATGAGTACGTGGCCGAGAGCCGGGGATTGATCCGCCGATTGACGCCGATCGCGACACCCACGCTCGTGCTCACGAAGATGTTCGGAACGCTCTCGCGCTCGAAGAAGACCTCCCCCAGGAGCCGGTTCTTCTCGGAGAGGAAGTACGGCTGATCGAAATCCGCGCTGGCCCGCCAGGTGAACTGCTGAAAGACGGGGTCGTCGCCGACATCGCTGCAGGGGAAGCTCCCGTTGAGCGCCTCCGCCCCGATGTTGCCCACGCGGCCGGCGAGCGTGAGCAACCGTCCCTCGCCCAGGAAGTTGCGGTGTGAGAAATCTCCCTCGAGGACCCCGCACTCCGTCGTGCTGAGTCCGGCGCCCGTGCGGAAGGCGTTCAGGTTGGCCTCGGTCACCGTCACCGTAACGTCCACGAGGGTATCGACATCCTCCCGCTGGGTCGCCTCTATGCTGGCGAAGCGGAAGGCCGCCACATCGAGCAGGCTGAGCTGGCTATCGCGGATCTTCTGCTCGCTGTAGTACTCGCCGGTGCGGAAGGCGAGGAACTGGCGGGCAAGCGCCTCCTCCACCTTCTCCGTCCCCTGGATCGATATCGAGCCGATGCGCGCGCGGTCCCCGGCCATCACGGTGATCGTCACATCGGCTTCCAGCTCCGTCCGCGGGATGAAGTACTCGGACAGCACGGCCGCGCCGACGAACCCGATGTTGAGCAAGCGGTTCTCGATGTCCTGCTTGCCGCGCTGGAGCTGGAGGACGTCGAACGGATCACTCTCCTCGAGCGGGAATCCCTCCAGGAGCCTGACAGTGTCGGGGAGTCCGGACAGACCCTCGAAAGTGAGTGATCTGATGCGCGTGGGGGCTCCCTCATCGATCATGAAGGTGACCCGGACCTTCGCGTCCTCGTCGCTGCTCTCGACGAGGGTGTCCACGACCACCTGACGGTAACCCCGCTGCCGGTAGAAGACGCGCAGCCGGAGCATGTCGAGCGGAAGCTCCTTCGAATTGAGGTTCCGCCGGTTGTGCGCGATCCCCCAGTCCGTGAACGGACAGAGCGGGATGGGCGCCACGAAAAGGAAGGTCTTGCACGTCGTGGCCGCGTTGATGATGGCGGCCGCGAGCTCCTTGTCGGAGAACGCTTCGTTCCCCTCGAAGGAGAGCTTGGCCAGCTCCCGCTCGGGAGGCGCCTGGGCAAGAAGCTGAGCCGGCGCGAGAAGCAGCGGGACCGCGACCAGGAGAGCGCGCGACCTCACGCCGATCACCGCGGCGGGCGTTCCGCTCCCTCGGCTTCCAATTCGACGTCCGGCTCGGAGACCTCGAGCTCGGCCTCCGGTTCGGGGACGTCGAGCTCGGCCTCCGGCCCGCGGGCCTCGAGTTCGGCCTCCGGTTCGCGGGCCTCGAGCTCGGCCTCCGGTTCGGCCGGCTTTGGCGGATCCTTCGACAGAGGCTCTCTCTGCAGCCAGATCCTGGCTAGATAGAAGGTGGCCGCTCCAACGGCCACGCCGAGGGCACCCGCGAGCACCCACTCCGCGTCCGTCATTTCCCGCCGCCGGTAGTACGTCACGTGTCAGCTCCGATCTCGACTCGAGAGAATCTTCGCCTCGTTCGCCTCCCCGCCGGCGGTCTCCGCATCGTCGCCCCACTCCAGCCACGCCGAATCACGCGAGCCGAAGCGATGCTCGCTGTGGGGTCGGAAACGCCGCTCCACATCGCACCAAAGGTAATGCCTCACGAGGATGCGCTCCCGATCCGCCTCGATCCAGTTCAGGCTGTTCTTGAGCCTCTCCCTGCCCCGGCCTCGTGAGGACGTGGTCGTGCCGCACTGAACGATCACGATCCCCGTTTCTCGCCTCTCGCCGGGAAAGAAGTCCAACGAGTCGCCGATGTAGGCGCGATGCAGGTGTCCGGCAAGCACGAGGTCGACGCCGATCTCTGTAAAGACCCTCAGAGCCCTCCGAGCGCCACTCATCACGCGGTCGTGCTCGAAGTCGGGCGGCGGAGCAAGGTGGTGGTGGGTGACGACGACGCGCAGGTCCGAGTCGGGGGCGTCGGCGAAGGCCCGGCGAGCGAACTCCAGCTGCCCGCGGCGAAGCTTCCCGTTCGTGGGACGGGAAGGCCTCGTGGAATCGAGCGCCACTACGGTAAGACCCTCGAACCGGTAGACCTCGTTCAGGGCGTCCCGGATCTGCTCACGGTAGAGCGCGTGAGGCGAGAGGATCCGCTCCCACACCCGATAGAGCGGGACGTCGTGGTTCCCCGGCGTGACGACGATCGGGAGGCCGAAGGAGCGCAGGTACTCGGCGGCCGCCTCGAACTGAGGTCGCTTCGCCCGCTGGGTGAAATCCCCGCTCGCGACCAGCACGTCGGGCTTCGTCAGATCAGCCAGCTCCCTGACGGCGGCGGCGCGGTCTGGAAGGAAGGGTGGGCCGAAGTGGATATCCGAGACGTGTAGGATGCTCGGCATGGCGGCTCGAATCAGGCGCCCGATTCGGCGGGCCGCTCCTGACGCCCGGCAGAGTCGTCCGCGCTCGCCTTCGTCGGATCCGGTCGCGGTCGGCTGCGGCTGGCGACCAGGGACACCCCTACCAGGAGAACCAGGACGCTGATGGACTGCGCGATGGTGAACGGACCCATGAAGCGATCGTCCTTCGCCCGCAGGAACTCGACCAGGAAGCGTTCCGCCGAGGTAAGGATCATCCACACGCCGAAGAGCCATCCGGCGGCGCGCGGCCTCTTCCTCAGCTTCCAGAGCACCAGGAAGATCACGAACAGCAGGGCGCTCTCGTAGAGCTGCGTCGGGTGGACCTCCAGCACGATCGAGTCGGGTATGTCGGCGGGAACGTCGGCTCCGAAGTCCCGTCTGAGGTTCCCGGCCGTCGTCGGCGGGTAACCCTCCGGGAAGGCGACCCCCACCCAGCTGTCGGTGGGACGGCCGTAGTCGTCCCCCACCATGAAGCAGCCGATCCGTCCGATTGAGTGGGCGAGCGCGAGCCCGGGAGCCGCCACGTCCGCGATGTGCAGGAAGGACTGACCGCGCCACTTGACCACCCAGGCCACGGCCAGCGTCCCACCGATCACTCCTCCGTACCAGACGAGGCCGGAGCGCGAGAAGATCGCGGCCGCGGGGTCGGCGAAGGTCCGATCCCAGGTGAGCAGCATGTAATAGATCTTGGCTCCGAGCATCCCGCCGACTAGCACCGCGAGGAGGATGTCGCCCGCGAGATCGGTGGGCTCCCCCAGCTCCTTGAGACGGACGCGAATCGTCTGGTAGCCGGCCAGGAAGGCGATCGCCAGAAGGACGCCGAAGGAGGTGATCGTCAGCTCCCCCACGAGGGGCAGGTTCAGGCGGAAGAGCTCCGGAAGCACGTTAGGCGCCCTCCGCCGGGCCGTAGGGCTCCACGCCGGGAAACGGAAGCGACGGATCGGCACTCAGATCGAGGCCGTCTCGCTCGCCGGAGGCCAACCGGTGCTCCGCCAGTCTCGCCACCATCGCTCCGTTGTCGGTGGCGAGCCTGGGCGTCGGAGCGTACAGCTCTCCGTCGCCGGAGAGTACCTCGGCGAGCCGTTCCCGGAGGGGGGAGTTGCAGGCGACGCCCCCTCCGATGATCACGCGGCGGCAGCCCGTCAGGTCGGTGGCACGGAGCGTCTTGGTCACCAGCACCTCGATGACGGCCGCCTGGAACTCCGCCGCCAGGTCGGCCCGCGCGCGCTCCAGAGCGCCCTCGTCCTCCTCCTCGATCTCCGCCGCGAGCAGCGAGAGCGCGGTCTTGAGGCCGCTGAAGGAGAAATCGAACCAGGCAGGATCCTCGGGACCGTCGGCGGTCTTCAGCATCGGGCGCGGAAGCGAGTAGCGCCCGGCCCGGCCTCGCTCCGCCGCGCGCTGGATCTCGGGCCCTCCCGGATACCCCAGGCCGAGGCGGCGGGCCACCTTGTCGAACGCCTCGCCGGCTGCGTCATCACGCGTCTGACCCAGCAGGGCGTACCTACCCCACTCCGGCACCCACAGAAGCAGGGTGTGCCCCCCGCTCACGAGGAGCGCCACGAAAGGGGGCTCGGCCTCGGGGCGCTCGAGCGAGTTGGCGAACAGGTGCGCCTCCATGTGATGGACCCCGACAATCGGAAGGCCCTGGCCGAATGCCAGCGCCTTGGCCCAGTTGACACCGACGAGAAGGCAGCCGATCAGGCCGGGGCCGGTCGTCACGCCGACACCCGCCAGCCGATCCGCCGAGACGCCCGCCTCCTCCAGCGCGGCTTCGACGACCCGGTCGAGCTGACGGAGGTGCGCACGGGCCGCGATCTCGGGCACGACCCCGCCGAAGGCGCCGTGCACGTCCTGGGAGGCGACGACGTGACCTCGGATCTTCCCATCCTCGACGATCCCCGCGGAGGTCTCATCGCACGAGGTCTCGATCCCGAGGACGGGACCGCCTTTCCAGGTCACGTCCGCCGGCCCGGCCCCTGCGGCTGCGAGTCGGCCGGCGTCGGGTCCGGAACCTCCGGCTCGGGTGGGAGCGGCGAGACGAGCACTCGCACCGATTGGACCACATCGGCCTCCGACCCCTCCGGCAGGCCGAGCTGAACGGTCAGCGTGACCGGTGTCTCCGGCACCGCGTCGACCCGGACCGTCGCCGTCAGGGAACTGGCCGAGAGCGCGCGAACCGCCCGCGCCGGCCCCCGGAGGCGGACGGGGACGACGCTCTGCCCGAGCCGCACCTGGTCGGCGACCCGTCCCGTCACCCGCAGTGGCACCTGAAGCGTGCGCTCCATCAGCGAGTCGGCCTCGATGGTGACGCGAACGCTGCGCGGTTCGACGCTGAGCCGGGACGGATCGGCGGGAAGCTGAAGGACGAGCCGGTGCGTCTCGCTCCGGGTGACGTTGCGCAGCGAGAGCCGCTCCGTGCGGATCAACGCCACCGTGTCCACCACCGACTCGATGCCGCGCACGGTTACCGTCGGCGGGTCGAGGATAGGATCGCCGATGATCACGTAGCCGGGAGCAGGCGACGCCTCGATGACCGGCTCGACCTCGATCTCCCTCGTCACCCTCCGCTCGAAGCGCAGCTCCACGCTGGAGGGACGAACATCGGTCGCTCGCACGCTGAGCCCGCGGTCGTAGGAGACCATCTCCGGACGGAGGGAGATCTGCATCGTCGGGGACGTCACGCTGTCGACGACGTAGCGGATGCGGGGCGCTTCCAGGAATAGCCGCTGGATATCGCTGCGCCGCCCCTGGAATATCGTCGTGACCTCCGCGGGCAGCTGGATCGGCACCCACACGCTGTCCGCCACCTCGAACTCGAGGCGCGTGCGAACCTGCTCGTCGCGTCGCTCACCGGCGGTCACGTTGAACCACAGCAGAACGGCCAGCACGACGGCGGCCAGCTTGTAGCCCCAGTTGTCGAAGAACGCGGCCTTCCACCGAAATCGTCTAATTGTCCCGTCCCCCCGACTGCTAGTTATCCCGTCCGCCCTGAATCATCTCGATCACTTCCGACGGACTGCCGGCAACGCGCACGGAGACTTCCCCGCCCTGCCGCAGCCCGAAGCCGGGCGGCGGCGACTGGCCGATGACGCGGCCCGGTGCGCCGAGCGCGGCGGGCTCGAAGGTCACCGTGCCGATCAGCAAGCGCAGGCGGGCGAGCAGCACCTCGACGTCGTCGAGATGGCGGCCCTCGAGATCGGGCACGGCCACCACGTCCCTCCCCTCGCTCACGACCAGTTCAACCTCCGAGGGCACCGGCAGCATCTCGCCCGCTTCGGGCTCGGTCCGGATGACCTGCCCTTTGCGATGTTGTGATGCGGTCATTCTGGTCGCCGTGGAGAGGCCCAGCCGGCCGAGGACGAGGGCCGCTTGAGACTCGCTCAAGCCCGTCACGTCCGGAACAGAGATCGTCTCCGGTCCAAGGCTCAGCATCGCCTGGATCTCCGTTTCAGCGACCGCGAACTGCCCCGACAACGGCAGCTGGGCGATCACGTTACCCACCGGCTCGTCGGGATGGTGAATCTCGCCCGTGACCCGAAAGCTCAGCCCGGCGGCCTCGGCCCCCTCGCTCGCGCGCTCGGCCGACTCTCCAATCAGATCGGGCACCGCGATCAAGGCTTCGGGCGTGCGGTCCGGCGAGGAAAAGACCACCGTCGCCGCAATCAGGTAGCCCGCGGCGAGTGCCACGACGCCCGCAGCGAGCGAGATGAGCCCCCTGCGCTTGGTCGTCCGGTCCAGCTTCAACGCGGGCCCGCCAAGGCCCTTCCGCCGTTCGAAGCTCATGCCGCTCGCCGTAGTCGGACCGCGTAGCTCCCGTCCGTCCCTCGTTGCCAGGGCAGCACCCGAAGCTCCTCTTCCGCCCCCAGAACATCCGCCGGGAGCGCCTGGCGGCGCGGGGCCGGACAGCGAGAGAAGTCCGCTTGTCGGCTCAGGAAATCGCTCACCTGTCCTTCGTTCTCCTCCGGCTCGAGTGAGCAGGTCGCATAGACGAGGGTCCCTCCCGGCTCGACCAGCTCCGCCGCTGCGTCCAGAAGCTCGCGCTGCAACTTAACGAGAGCCGCAAGGCGATCCGGCCCGATCCGCCATCGAGCATCGGCGCGGCGTCTCAGCACTCCGGTCCCCAAGCAGGGCGTATCCAGCAGGACGGTTCGGGCGGCGCGGAACGGCGGCTTCCGACCATCCGCCACGAGGGCCAGAAGATCGACGTCCCGAGCACGCGCAGTCTCCACAACCCTCATGAGGCGCTCCGGGCTTCGGTCCGCCGCGACGACGGACCCGGCCTCTCTGCGGGCGGCCAGGGCGATGCACTTGCCGCCCGGCGCGGCGCAGACGTCGACGAACAGCCCTCCCTCGAGTGGACCGATGTACTCTACCACGGCCGATGCCGCAGGATCCTGGACGATGGCCGGGAGGCGCGCGAGCAGCTCCGTCGGATCGCCCTCGATCAGCTCCCAGCAACCCGGGAAACCACCGATGGCCTCGAGCCGAGCGTCGGCGGCCGCTCGTCGCTCCGCCTCCCGCCTCCCGCCCTCGTCACCGAGGGTGCGCAGCGTCACGCGCGGAGGCCGGTTGTTCAGCTCGACGAGACGGGCCACCGTCTCGACCGGCCACCGCTCCAGCCAGCGCCGCACCAGCCACTCGGGGTGAGAGCCATAGGTGGCGAGATGGGCGACGGGATCGGCCTCCAGGGTTGGAAAGAGGGCCGCCCGCTCTTCGTCGCTGAGGCGAGCCGCGGAGC
>JAUVMT010000098.1 GCA_030600085.1 Gemmatimonadales bacterium
CGACTCGCTTGTCGATCGACTGCCGGAGATCGCCGACTCGCTCACCGACCCGGAGGCTTTCGAGCTTGGAAGATCGGTCGGTGAGATGGCCGAGAGCGTATGCGAGAGGCGGCTCGTCCTTGGTCTCGGAGGCCGATCACGCCGCGCGGGCAGACCAGCCGAAGGCGCGGACCCCGTTCTCGAGCTTCTCGAGGAGAGCCTGGAGCGCATAGAGCGGCGGTACTCGAACGTGCTTGCCCGGGTGAGCTCGCGCGCGGCGCGCAGCCGCCTGGCCAAGCTGATCTTCCTTATCGAGGCGGCCGGTGGCCTCGACGACAAGGAGGAACTGCCGCTCTACCTGGTCGCGCCGGGCCATCGGCTCGCCGGCGACTTCCTCGGCAACTTCGGCGGGCTCTTTTCCCAGGAGTGGCGCGAGGCGGACTACCGGGCCGGGCGGCGGGACGCCAAGAGGCTCCTCGAGACATCCCTGGCCGACCTCGTGGAATACGAGCCGGACGACGAGGCGGAGTACGAGGTGCCGGAGATGGTCGGGTCTGTCGAAGCACTTCGGCCCGAGCAGCGACGGCGCCTCGAGAGGCTGATCGAACGCGGGGTCGACCGCTCGATCGGAGAGATGGATCCGGGCTTCCTGGGATCCCTCCTCGGCTTCGCCTGGAAGCCGGCGCTTCGCCGCTGGGCCACCGCCCGCGCGATCGACTCCCTGCGCGCCTCCTGACGCCGGCTCGATCCGCCGCGTCGAGCGCCGCGATCCGGCCTCCTACTCGCCTCCGATCTCCAGCAGAACCTTGAGGACGCCGGGCCGCGACGCGTGCTCGAACGCGGCCGCTCCTTCCTCCAGCGGGTAGCGGGCAGCTACCAGCGGAGTCACGTCCACGCCGCCTTCCTCCAGTACGCGCAGGGCGGGTGCGAAGGGACCGCAGCGTGAACCGATCACGGTGATCTCGTCCACCACCAGCGCGGACGCGTCCACTTCAAGCCTTCCCGCGTAGGTGCTCTTCAAGACAAGCGTGCCCCGTGGACGAAGCGCGCGCCGCGCGATCACGAAGCCCGCGGGATTACCGGTGCATTCCACCGCGACGTCGAAGCCGGCATTCTCGATGTCTTCCTCGAGGCAGACGGCGGCCCCTCGCGCTCTCAGGGGCTCCGGCAGCGACGCACCGCTTCGCGTGACCACGGTCAGGTCGCAGCCGGTCCTGGCGAGCGTTTTCGCGATGAGCATTCCGAGCTTGCCGGCGCCGACAACGAGGACGCGATCGCTCGGACCGATCGGCACCTGTTCCTGGATCCCAAGCGCGGCGGCGAGAGGTTCGGTGAAGACCGCCGCCTCGGTCGAGAGTACATCCGGCAGCCGATGGAGGTTGGGGGCCGGCAGCGTAAGGAGTTCCGCGAACGCGCCATCGCGCCCGGAGATCCCAAGGACCGTCCGCTTCTCGCAGTGAGCCTCGAGGCCACTCAAGCACGCCCGGCAGGCCCCGCAGACGGCGTTGATCTCACCAACCACCCGCTTGCCCACGAGCCGAGACGCCTCCGCAGCCGAGACGTCAGCTCCGAGGCGCTCGACGACGCCCACGAACTCGTGTCCGGGCACCCCTGCGAACGGGTAATAGCCGCGCGCGAGCTCGAGGTCGGTGTTGCAGATCCCCGCGATGAGGACCCGCACGAGCGCCTCGTCCGGCGGCAGGTCGGGCGGTGGAAGATCAGGGACAAAGCGCAGTTCACCGTCCTCGAGACGGAGACCCTTCATGACAGGGAGCCGTGTGGGCGGTCTGGCACGCGAGCCTCGGGGCGGCCGGCCCTCCGCGGCGTGAGCGCTCCCGCCGGAACGGCCACCTCGGGCTCATAGGTGGCGATGCGACCGGCCAGAGCCGATGCCATGACCGTGTAGGGACTGCCCAGGTACACCTTTCCGGGCCCGCTCCTGCCCGGGAAATTGCGGTTGATCGAGCTCACCGTGACCTGCTCCGATGAGGTGCTCACGCCGGGGCCGGCGTTGATGCAGGCCCCGCAACCGGGCGCCAGCACGGTCAGGCCCGCCTCCTCGAACAGCCGATCGTAGCCCCGCTCCCGGGCGTACGCCTCGACGTCGATCGACCCGTACTGGAGGTAGGCGGAGACCCCCTCGGGAACCCGGACGCCGGCCTGCAGGCCCTCGCGCACGACCTTCGCGTACATGTCGAAGTCCTCCCGCTTCCCGGCCGTGCAAGAGCCGGCGTAGACGATGTCCACCGGGACCTCTTCTTCCAACTCGTCCACGAAGATCCCGTTGCCCGGATCGCCCGGCAGAGCGACCATCGGCCTCAGGCTCGAAGCGTCGATCTCGAGGGTCCATTCGTACTCCGCGCCCTCGTCGCTCGACAGCCCGCCGCTCAGGCCCTCCGCCTCGGCGCGCTCCATGCCGCGACGCTCGATGAGCCACTCCACGGTCCGCTCGTCCGGCGCCACGATCCCCGTGAAGGCGCCGACCTCCGCCGCCATGTTGGTCAGCGTGGCGCGCTCGTCGATGCCCAGCTCCTCGATCGCCTCGCCGCAGTACTCGATGATCTTCCCGATCGCATCGCCGCCCTTCACGTACGGATGCCGCAGGATCTCGATGATCATGTCCTTGGCGGTCACGTTCTCGGGCAAGACGCCCGATGCGCGAACCCGGACCGAGCGGGGAACCTGCAGTCGAACGTCCCGCGTCGCCCACGAGTTGACGATCGCCGAAGTGCCGACCCCGAAGGCAACGGAGCCGATGCAGCCCGCGTGGGGGGTGTGCGAGTCGCTCCCGATGATCACCGTGCCAGGAAGCGCGTACCGGTCCTGGACCATCACGTGGCAGATCGCCTCGCTGCCCACCCGGTCGGGCAGCGCCCCGTGCAGGCGGACCCCTTGCTTGGCGGCGAACTCGCGCTGCCGGTCGTGGAGCGCGTGGGCCGCGTCCAGCAGCCCCATCTTCTTCCTCTCCTCGGTCATCACCTGGTCCAGGAACGCGAGGTGATCGCGGAAGAAGAGGATGCTGTCCGGTTCGTTGAGCCCGGCCTCCTCGCCGGCGAAATCGTCCCAGAAAGTCGCCGCCATCGGGGTCACGTACTCGTGGCTGAATCGGAGGTCCGTGCGCACGAACCCGGTGTCGCCGGGCTGCACGGCGTCCACGCCGATCGCACCCTCGGCCAGATCGGTCACCCAGTGCCGTGCGAGGATCTTCTCGGCGACGGTCATGGGCCGCGGCGCGGTTCGGATCTCCGGCACGTGAACCAGACCATTCAGACGGGCGACCGCGTAATCCAGAAGCCCGCCGTACTCGATGATGTCGCGCTCGATCCGACCGGCGTCACCGATGAACGCCTCGAGGGGGAGCTCCTCGCCCCGCCGTATCTTGTCGATGAGGGAGAAGTCCGTCGACGCGAGGATGCCGCGGTTCTCGCAGTTCTCCCGGTAGATGCGCTCGATATTCTCCGCGATGACGACGCGGATCCCGGCCGCCTGCTCCGCGTAGGGCGCCGCTTCGCGACTCGAGCCTTTGCCGCGCCGCTTCCCGGACACCGAGCAGACGAAGTCGCCGTTCTTCACGTCGTTGCGCCCGATCGGCTTCTCCCCGCCGCAGCGAAGACCGACGTACGGGTACTCCCCGAGCTTCTCGTCGTAGTAGTAGCAGACCCAGCCGGGCGTGATCTCGTCCGTGCTGATGTCGTCCCTAAGGGGAATCGAGGGGTCCCAGTCGAGATCCTCTCCCCGGAGCTGTCGACGGATCAGCTCGGGATCCTCTGTGAGGAAGAGGATCCGCCCCTGAAGGCGAACCGTGTCCGATCTCTTGGTGACCTCTCGCTCCAACAGCTTCGTCAACATCGCTTCATCCGTGCCTGGTCTCCGAATGGGCTCGCGACCTTCGCGTGGCGGTCCCGCCGGCGAGGGCATACCGGCAACTTAGGCCGGACCGCCTCGGGCGGGCTAACCCTTCATCTGCTCCTCGAGCTCCTCCAGGGTCGGGTACCCTTCCAGAGCGGCGAACACGTCCAGAGCGTAGGGCACCTTGCCGAAGGGGGCGCTCACCTGCACGCCTTCCACGAGATCGGCGACTTCGGAGAGCATCTCTCGGGCGATCGCGCATCCCTCCACTCTGGCGTGCTCCTTACCCGTCTCCTGGGCCCGGGCCATCCGATCCATGTACCGGTCCGGGACCTCGATCCCCGGTACCTCGTTGTTCAGGAACTCTGCGTTTCGCAGGCTGACCAGCGGCCAGATCCCGGCGATGATCGGTATCCGCGTCCCCCCCTTCTCGACGCGCTCGAGGAACGCGACGAGCCTCTCCACATCGAAGACGGGCTGGGTGACGCCGAACTCCGCGCCGGCCTCCACCTTCCAGTACCAGTGCTCGATCTCCTCATCCAGATCCACGGCTCCCGGATTCACGCCGACGCCGACTACGAAGGAGGTCGAGCTGCCCAGGGGGTTGCCACCGAGGTCCAGACCGTGGTTGAGGTGTGAGACCAGGTTGGTCAGGCCCACCGCATCGATGTCGAAGACCGCCGTCGCGTCCGGATACGGGCCCATCTTCGGCGGATCGCCCGTGACCAACAGCATGTTCCTCAGGCCGAGCGCCTGCGCCCCGATGAGATCGCTCACCATCCCGAGGAGGTTCCGATCCCGGCAGCAGTAGTGAACGACGGTCTCGATCCCGATCTCCCGCTCGATCAGCGCGGAGGCGGCGATCACCCCCATTCGCATCATCGCGCGCGCCCCGTCGGGCACGTTCACGGCGTCGACGCCCGCTTCCTTCAGCCAGCGGCAGGATTCAAGCATGCCGCTGGCGTCCGTTCCCCGCGGCGGCAGAATCTCGACGCTTGTGGCCATCTCTCCGGCCGCCAGCTTTCGCCCCCAACTGGAGCGGTCGGCCATCGGCGCCGGCTCGGTGGCTCCCTCGCCTCGGACCGCGGCGGAGATGGGACTCTCTCCATCGTCGGTCGGCCCCACCCTGACCCGCGGTGCGCGCTGAGCCACCACTCGGATCTGGCTGGCCATCTCCCGTATGTGGGCCGGAGTCGTTCCGCAGCATCCGCCAACGATACGTACGCCCGCCTGCACGAGCCGACGGGCATAGCTCGCCATGTACTCGGGATCGGCGAGGTAGATCTTCCGCCCGTGCACCTCCTGGGGGAGGCCGGCGTTCGGCACCGCGGAGAGTGGCAGGTCCGTGACCCTGGCCATCTTCTGGATCGCCTCCAGGATAATGGCGGGTCCGACGCTGCAGTTGAGGCCAATCGCGTCGACTCCCATCGCCCCCACCACCTCGGCGATGTTCTCTGGCTGGTCTCCGTACGTCGTTTCGCCGTTCGGCTGGATCGTTACCTGGGCAACAACGGGAAGATCGGAAGCCGCGTGGCAGCCTTCGATCGCCTGGCGGATCTCCTCCAGGTCGCTGAACGTCTCCAGGATGAAGAGATCCACACCGGCTTCGGCGAGGGCGGCGGCCTGCTCACGGAACGCCTCGCGCGCCTCGGATCGCGCCGTGGCTCCGTACGGCTCCAGCCGGACCCCGATCGGACCGATGCTTCCCGCCACGAAGAGCTCGTCCCCCGCCACCTCCCGGGCGAGAGCGGCCGCCGCCGTATTGACCTCGCTGACCTGGGACTCGAGGCCATAGCCCTGCAGGCGGAAGCGATTCGCGCCGAAGGTGTTGGTCTCCAAGATCTGCGCGCCGGCCCGGCGGTACTCGGTGTGGACTTCGCGCAGTAGATTCGGATCGGTCCGGCTGAGGTCATCGAAGCAGCGGTTGATGAAGACCCCGCGTCGGTAGATCTCGGTGCCCATGGCGCCGTCCAGGAGGATGACGCGTCCGGTTTCCAAGGCCTCGTGAAAGTCCGGCATTCGGGAACCCTATCTCGAGGAGAGCCGATGAGCGCTAGTGACCCGGCGCGGCCGACTGTTCTGGTCGCCGGCGCCACGGGCTTTCTGGGCGCCTCGTTTGTCCGAGAGCTCGCGGCTACAGGACACCGCGTCATAGCGCTCGGACGGGACGCCAGCAGAGTCCGTCGACGCTTTGGGGATCTTTCCGTGGAGGCGCGCTCCGGTGACGTAACACGACCGGAGAGTCTGCGAGACGCGTTCCAGGGTGTCGAGACGGTCGTTCACTGCGTCCAGTTCTCCGGCTTTCCCGTGGAGGATCCTTCCCGGGGCCTCACCTTCATGGAGGTCGATGGGCAAGGTACGCGGAACCTCGTGGATGCCGCTCGCGCGGCCGGTGTTCAACGTCTGGTGTACCTCTCGGGCGTCGGCGCGGATCCATCTTCGAATCGGATGTGGTACCGCGCCAAGGCACTCGCCGAGGAGTCCATCCGGGATTCGGGCATCGGCTATACCATCATCCGCCCCTCATGGGTGTACGGCCCCGAGGACCGGAGTCTCAACCTCTTCATCCGCGCCCTTCGCCTCAACCCTCTATGCTTCCCGCAGATCGGCGACGGCGCGCAGAGGCTGAACCCGTTGTACGTCGAAGACCTCGCCGCCGTCGTCGCGGAAGTCGTCGAGACCGGAGCGGCGGCGGGCGAGACGTTCGAGCTTGGCGGCCCGGTTACCTACACGCTCGACGAGATCATCCGGATCACCATGGACGTGTCCGCCCTGCGGAGGCCGATCGCCCATCTCCCGGTCCCGCTCGTCAAGATCGCGGCGTCGCTCGCCGAGCTGCTGCCCGGACAACTTCTCTCCCGCGACGCGGTGGACTTTCTGCTTCAAAGCGCCGTCGCGGACAACTCTCGATTTCATATGCTGTTTCAGCGACCGCTGGCGCCCATGCCGGACGCACTGCATGCCTACGCCAGCCGCCGCTGACGGATCTCCACGCCGCTGTTCCTTTATTTCGCCTTTTTGGTTACATTTTGCGGTCGAACGGGACGTCTTACTCGTGGAAGTCGTCTCGAGAGGCGTTCTATGCGGGGATCGGGATGGTGCCGCGGCGCGCTTGACGCCCGCTATTCGTGGCCCGACTTCGCGGATCACCCTGTCAAAAAAGGGCATTCATCTTGCTGTGGGGAGCACGCGGTACTTGCGTGATTCCCTATAATGACACAAACTTGCGTCTGCGCGGCGGTCGTTTGTTCAAGGCAGACGGGCCGCGTGCGGCGAAGAGCCATAAGCTCTCCCGTCCCATCCGTGACAACGGCACTTTTACTCGGGACGCACTGAAGCCAAGGAGGAAAACTGACATGCTCCGCTACAGACTACTCCGCTCGCTCCTGATGGCGGCTGTTGTCATGGTGGCCATCCCGCAGGCCGCGAACGCTCAAGCCTACGCGTCGAAGATCTGGTCGTTCGACGTAAACGGCGGCTATGCCATTCCGCTTGGCGGCCTGAGCGACATCGCGAAGGGCGGGCCCATGTTCGGCGTCGGCTTCGGCTACGCCGTAAGCGACCTCGTCGGTCTTCGCCTCGGTACCGAGGTGGATCTACTCAAGGGCCAGGATCTGACGGGCATCTCGATCGGTCCCGGGGGACCGGACGTGACGCTGTTCCACCTCAACGGCGGCATCGACTTCGACTTCATCCACAAGCCGGACAGCAGGTTCAAGTTCCAGCTCTACCTGCTCGGCGGTGTCGTGTTCGTGAACTCGGACAAGGTCGACTTCCGCGACCCCGACCCGGACGACACGAGCGACCTCGGCTGCCCGCTCGCGCCTGACGGTCTCTGCCTCGTCGACTGGCAGGACGCCTATCCGGAGTTCAGCGCCGGGATCCGC
>JAUVMT010000012.1 GCA_030600085.1 Gemmatimonadales bacterium
AACGACTGCCACGTGAAGCTCGCCAAGCTCGAGGGGGAGTTCATCTGGCACCACCACGAGCAGGAGGACGAGCTCTTCCTTGTTGTTAGCGGGAGCCTGCTCATCAAGTTCCGCGACGGGGACATGCGCCTCGAGGAAGGGGAGTTCCTGATCGTGCCTCGCGGCGTCGAGCACAAGCCGGTCGCGGAGAAGGAAGTGCACGTGCTGCTCGTGGAACCTGCCAGCACCCTGAACACCGGGAACGTGCGGTCGGAGCGGACGGTGGAGGAGCTCGAGCGGCTGTAGAGGGGAGGAGACGCGACCAGGTCGCCGTATTCCCTCCGGAGATCGCTGACCTCGATCATGGGCCCAACGCGATCAGGCGGGCTCGCCTCCGCTACCGGAAGCTCTCCATCAGCTCGGAGAGGGCGTCGCTTCCCGGCACCAGCCGCTCCATCGGGAGATCCACGAGGGGCGTGTCCACGGTACCGAGGATGTCGTGCATGTCATCCGTGCTATCCTCGATGAACAGAAGGCCGGTCACCACCTCGCCCTCGTTCTGGAGCTGGCTCACGTACTCGTAGACCGCCTCGCGGTCCCTCGGGTCGTAGTTCTCCTCGACCTTGTGGAAGCGGACGAGGCTGCCGTCGTGCATGCGGATGCCCTCGGTGGCACCCGCATCGTAGTCGGCGGTGATCTCCTCGGCCGGCGGCACGAAGTCGGCGCCCACCACCTCGTGGTAGCGCTCGCGCGTGTGGACGTAGCTCTTGGTCGAGCTCTCGTGGTCGTTGAAGGTGACGCAGGGCGAGATGATGTCCACGATGGCGAAGCCCTTGTGCGTGAGGGCGGCCTTCAGGATCGGAACGAGCTGCGCTTTGTCGCCCGAAAAGCTGCGAGCCACGAAGCTCGCGCCGATGCTGAGGGCGAGAAGCACGGGATCGATCGGCCGCTGCCGGTTCTCCACGCCCCGCTTGGACTTGGTGCCCACGTCGGCCGAGGCCGAGAACTGGCCTTTGGTGAGCCCGTAAACCCCGTTGTTTTCCACGACGTACAGCAGGTTGACGTTGCGGCGGATCGCGTGACAGAGCTGGCCGAGGCCGATCGAAAGCGAGTCGCCGTCCCCGGACACGCCGAGGTAGATGAGGTCGCAGTTGGCGGCGTTGGCGCCGCTGGCGATCGCCGGCATCCGCCCGTGCACGGCGTTGAAGCCGTGGGACTCTCCGAGAAAGTAGGCGGGCGTCTTCGAGGAGCAGCCGATCCCGCTCAGCTTCGCCGCCCGGTGGGGCGGGATCTCCAGCTCGAAGAACGCCTGGGTGATAGCTGAGGTGATCGAGTCGTGCCCGCAGCCGGCGCAGAGGGTGGACATCGAGCCCTCGTAGTCGCGCCGCGTGAGCCCGAGCGAGTTCTGCCGCATCCCCGGGTGACGGACCTCGGGCTTTCTGAGGTGCTTTACCATCAGCTCGCTCCCACTTTGGGCCTCGCGGCGCCGGCATCCACCGCTGCCTTGGCCGCTGCGCCACCGGCTCGCTCTTCGCCTTCCCCGCCTTCGCCCAACTCGCCCAAATGGGGCAGGACCCCATCCAGCACATGGTCGGCGCTCAGCGGCAGCCCGCCATAGTACTGGACCGGCACGAGCCGCTCCTGCGGCACGTTGGTTTCCAGGGTGAGCAGCGATCGTAGCTGGGCGTCGCGATTCTGCTCGACGACGAACACCGGGTCGTGGTCCTCCAGGAACGCTCCCACGGAGTCGTGGAACGGGAAGGCCCGGATCCGCATGTAGTCGGCCTGAACTCCCCGCTCAGCCAGCCGGTCAATCGCCTCACGGACGGCTCCGTCGGAGCTACCCACCGCCACGATGCCGATCTGCGCCTCTGGCCGGCTCACGAGGATCGGCTCGGGCAGGGAATCCGCGGAGCCCGCGATCTTACGCGCGATCCGGTCGACCACCTCCACGTATTCGTCGGAGTCCTCTGTGTAGCCGCCGAACTTGGTGTGTCCCGAGCCGCGGGTGAAGTAGGCGCCCTTCGGGTTCACCCCGGGGAGGGTTCGGGTCGCCACTTCCTGCTCGTCCACGTCCAGGTAGCGGTGGAAGGCGTCGAGCGCGTCGATCTGATCGGAGCTCAGGATCCGCCCGCGATCATGCTCGTAGGAGTCGTCCCACTCCATCCGCGGGCAGGCCCAGTCGTTCATCGCGATGTCCAGATCGGAGAGCACGAACACGGCCGTCTGAAACCGGTCGGCGAGGTCGAACGCGCGCACCGCCATCTTGAAGCACTCGCTGGGGTCGGCCGGGAAGAGCAGGATGTGCTTGGTGTCACCGTGCGAGGCGTGGGCGCACAAGAGCAGGTCGCACTGCTGCGTGCGGGTGGGCATGCCCGTTGAGGGGCCCGTGCGCTGCACATCGAAGATGACGGCCGGGATCTCGGCGTAGTAAGAGAAGCCGATGAACTCGCTCATGAGCGAGATGCCGGGACCGGAGGTCGGCGTGAACGACCGCGCGCCCATCCAGCTCGCGCCGAGGACCATGCCGATCGCGGCCAGCTCATCTTCCGCCTGGATGATGCAGTAGAGGTTCTTCCCCGTCTCCGGATCCTTCCGGTAGCCCTCGCAGAAGGCCTGGAACCGGTCCATGAGAGAGGTGGCGGGCGTGATCGGATACCAGGCCGCCACCGTGGCGCCGGCGTAGAGACAGCCGAGCGCGGCCGCCGTGTTGCCGTCCATCAGCACGCAGTCCCCGGTCTCGTCCATCGCCTCGAGCCTCAGGGGCAGCGGGGGTTCGAAGTGTTCCTTCGCGTAGTCGTAGCCCATCTTGACCGCGAGGAAGTTGGAGTCCAGCAGCTTCGGCTTGCGCTCGAACTTCTCGCGCAGCAGTCCCTTCACGACCTCCGTGTCGATGTCGAGCAGCGCCGCCAGGATGCCGACGTAAAGGATGTTCTTCATCAGAATCCGCGTCCGCGCTCCCTCGAACGCTTCCACGCACATCTGTCCCATAGGCACCCCGAGGAAGGTCACGTCCTCCCGTCGGAGCGACTCGTCCAGTGGCCAGCTGGAGTCGTGGACCACGTAGCCGCCCGGCACGACCTCCGCGATGTCTTGTTCGACCGAGGTGGGGTTCAGCGTCACCGTCAGGTCGAATCGGGGGGTGCGCGCCATGTGCCCGTCCCGGCTCACCCGCACCTCGTACCAGGTCGGGAGCCCCTGGATGTTGGAGGGGAAGATGTTCTTGCCGGAGACCGGAATGCCCATCCGAAAGATCGCCTGCATGAGCAGGCCGTTCGCGCTCGCCGACCCGGTGCCGTTGACCGTGCCGATCTTGAACGCGAAGTCGTTCGTGCGGTCTAGACCTGAGCGGGCCATGGAGCCTGCTTGGTCCGGGAAGGCGAGGCCTCTCCGGCGTAGGGGATGAGGAGCTCCGATTTCCGCATGTCGAACGCGGCGGTCGGGCATCGATCGGCGCAGAGCCCGCAGTGGACGCAGAGATCCTCGTCCTTCACCATCACCCGGCCCGTCTGCGGGAGGGCATCCGAGACGTAGAGATCCTGCTCCAGGTTCTCGGCGTCCGCCCTGAGGCGCGTCCTCAGATCCTCTTCGAGGCCGTTCCACGTGATCGTCAGACAGTCGACCGGGCACACGTCGATGCACGCGTCGCACTCGATGCAGAGCGGAGCCGTGAAGTCGGTCTGGAGGTCGCAGTTCAAACAGCGCTCGACCTCGAGCGCCGTCTGCTCGGGATCGAACCCGAGCTCGACCTCGACGGCCAGCTGCTTGAAGCGCTCCCTGAGGTCCACGTGCTGCATCTGGACCCGGGCGGCGGGGTTGTACTCGTTGCTGTAGGCCCAGTCCATCATCCCCATCTTGGCGCTGATGAGGTTCTGGCCGTACGGCACCCGGTCAGTGAGGGGATCTCCCTGGCAGTAGTTGTGGATCGAGATCGCGGCCTGATGCCCGTGCTCGACGGCCCAGATGATGTTCTCGGGTCCCCACGCCGCGTCGCCGCCCACGAACACGCCGTCGCGGGTAGTCTGGAAGGTCTTGCGGTCGACGACCGGCATCTCCCACTCGTTGAACTCGATCCCGATGTCCCGCTCGATCCAGGGGAAGGCGTTGTCCTGGCCGATGGCGAGGATCACGTCGTCACAGGGGATCTCGACGCTCCCGTGGACCTCGGCCTTGAGACGCCCGTCGGGCCCCTCGTGCCAGCTCACGAGCTCGAACTCCATCCCGACCAGCACCCCGTCCTCGAGGATGAAGCGCTTGGGGGAGTGGTTCTCCACGATCTCGACCAGCTCCTCCTCCGCGTCCTCGAGCTCCCAATCGGAGGCCTTGAAGTACTCCTTCGACTTACGCGCCATCACCTTGACGTCTGTGCCGCCCAGCCTCTTGGACGACCGGCAGCAGTCCATCGCCGTGTTCCCGACCCCGATCACCAGGACCCGCTCCCCGATCGAGTCGATGTGCTCGAAGTGGACGCCCTCCAGCCACTCGATCCCGATGTGGATGCGGTCGCTATCATAGCGGCCGGGGATCTCGAGGTTC
The DNA here is from genome assembly GCA_030600085.1 of Gemmatimonadales bacterium. Taxonomy (GTDB): domain Bacteria; phylum Gemmatimonadota; class Gemmatimonadetes; order Palauibacterales; family Palauibacteraceae. The sequence goes on from JAUVMT010000012.1 coordinate 4,516, forward strand.
TTCCCCTTCGGCGCGCCGGAGCCGATGAATACGGCGTCCCAGTCCTCGTCCAACAGCGCCTTCATGCTCGTGATCTCCGCCTCGTAACGGACCTCCACGCCCATGTCGAGGATCATGTCGATCTCCCCGTCCAGCACTTTGAGAGGGAGTCGGAAGGCGGGGATGTTCGTGCGCATGAGCCCGCCCGGCTTGGAGAGCTGCTCGAAGATCACGCACTCGTAGCCCAGCGGCATGAGGTCGTTGCAGACGGTGAGCGAGGCCGGCCCGGCTCCCACCAGGGCGATCCGCTTGCCGTTCTTCGCCTCGGGGATCAGCGGCAGACGGCTCTCGGTCGGGTCGCGCAGGTCGGCCGCGACCCGCTTGAGCCGGCAGATGGCGACGGGCTTTCCGTCGATGCGCGTCCGGCGGCAGGCGGGCTCGCAGGGACGGTCGCAGGTGCGCCCGAGAACCCCTGGAAAAACGTTGGACTCGCGGTTCAGCCAGTACGAGTCCGTAAAGCGGCCCTGAGCGATGAGGCGGATGTACTCGGGGACGTTGGTGTGGGCCGGGCAGGCCCACTGACAGTCGATGACCTTGTGGTAGTAGTCCGGGTTGGTGACGTCTGTCGGCTCCACTCGGTCTCCTCGGCGCTCGTCGCTGTCTCGTCGGGCGCTGCTTGCGAGATGCTCGGGCTTCTACCCCTGCACCCCGAAGTGTTCTCCACTTTCATGCAAGTGAGGCTGTCGGCATCCGTGGGGGGTCGGTCCCGAGCTGAAGCGAGCGGGAGCCGGATCAAGCCCGGCAAAAGCTGGAGGTAGAGAGGCGGTAGGGCAAGCTGGCGGGGCGAGGGAGGAGCATTGGACGGCCGGCGGCCGGCTTACTCGCCTCTTGCAATTCGCGACACACCTCTCCAAGAAGCTGCACGTCTCGGAAACACCCTCGTCTCGCCGGAGCGAGGTAACCCCATGAGAAACCGGTCGGTCGGGCAGCCCCATGACCATAGGGTCCTGCCAGTCCGTCAGGCATAGCCCCTGCTCGTGAGGGTGGGCTGGCGCTCACGGCCGGACGGACGACGACCGTCTGGCGGGCCCGCGTCGACTCCATCTCTCGGAGGTCTCAAGATGAAGCAGTACTCTGCCTCTATACTCGGCGGGTTCCTCCTGTTTGCCGTGACCACGTTCGCCGCCTGCGAAGGCTCGACCAGCAGCCCGAACCAGCCACTCTTCGACGAGTTCACGCCGACGTGGACGACAGCCTCATGGTCGGGTGGGGCGAAAGGGTCACCGAATGATCGTAGAGATGAGGAAGCGACGCAGTGGAAGGGCAGTATCTGTCCAGCGGGCTCCGTGATCCTGAGCAATCACACGGAAGGGTCAGTCCTCCAGATCATCAACAACTGTACGATCACCGTCACCTATGCGTTATGTGTGACAAGCGGGTCGCTCTCCCAACCTCAGTTCGGGCTAGATGTGTGTGCGCCAGATCCCTTCGACACCCCTCTGAGCAGGCTGACCTTCAAGACCATCAATCCGGGGCCGCTTGGAGATTTCATCAATTCGACACAGAACTTGTCGATCCAACTGTTCTTCTGCAGTAATCAGATGCAGCTAACGGCGCCAGAGGTTCGCTGCATAGGATAGCCTCGGGGCCGCCGCTGCTCGCATATGGCCAGGGCGGCGGATGTCAGTCCCTCAGGCGCGAGGCTGCTCGCCGAACGGGCAGAAGGCGCCGGTGCAATCCTGCCCGACATCGAGGCAGACACCACTGAGGTGGTGAACCTCAGCGGAGGGTCCGCCGTCCTCGTTGGGCTCGGGTTGCTCAGGCACCCGAAGGCGCACCTCGCGATCGCAGGCCGAGCAATAGGCCACGCGGATCTCGCCGCCCTTGGTTCCCTCGGTGTGTTTCTCGTCAGTCATGAATCCTTTCCGTCGTTACGAGCAGCGCGTGCGCGATCTGCGGCGCGGTCCGTTCTTCGCTCCAACCTCAGGCGGTGTGAACGATCTCGGCTCCGGGTGCGGCTCGAGCTAGGTTTCTGCGGCCTTCCTTGAGCCCACAACCGAATACCGCGGTGCCCCCCGCATCGGCCGCCATGCACGAGTCGGCGGCGATCGTGATGCTGTGGAGGTCCGACCTCGCGGGCTCGGCCGTGGCCGGATCGATCAGGTGGTGGTACCGGCGTCCCCCGTGATCGAAGTACTGGAAGTAGTCACCCGAGGTGGCAAGGGCCCGGTCCGAGACGCGTAGTGTCGAGGTGAGACGGCGCGGATCGCGGGGGTCTCGGATTCCGATCTCCCACCGGTCTCCGTTCTCCGAGCGCCCGATCGCGTAGAGGTCACCGCCGGCGTTGACGAGGGCGTTCTTCACGCCGCGCTCGCGTAGCGCGCGGACAGCCCGGTCTACGCCGTATCCCTTGGCTATGCCCCCGAGGTCGATCGCTACCGCGTCGCTGCGGAAACGAACCACGTGATCGCCGCGCCAGCGGTCCACTTCCAGCTCCCGGTACAGGCGCTCGCCGGCGAAGCGCCGCGTCTCCGAGGCGTCGGGCGGCATCCGCCGCTCGCCCACGTTCCACAGAGCCGTCGCCCGTCCGAGGCACGGATCGAATCGGCCGTCGCTCAGCTCGGCCCAGCGGAGCGACGCCTTGAGCACGATCGCCGTAGCGGCCGTCACCGGCACCGCATCGGCAGCCGCGTGCAGGTTGGCTCGGCCGACATCGGAATCCGCCCTGAAGTGGGACATCGTCCGCTCGACCCAGCGCAGCTCGCGGATTGCCGCGTCGATCGCTTCCTGGGCCTTCGCCTCGTCCGGATCCACGACCACGAGGTCGGCGATCGTGCCCATGACAGGGACGCTGCGTCTGGCCTGGCGGCTCATCCGACGAAGCGAGGCGGGCAGCGTCAGGACGACGAACGCGCCCACGCCGAGAGACAGGAACCTCCGGCGACTAACAGTCATCGATGCACCTCCAGTGGCGGGTCGGGTTGCTCCCGTCCGCGGTCGTTTCGATGCTCTTTCGTGCAGATCTCGCCGCAACGGCCGCAGCCGGCCGGATCGCCGGAGCAGCCGGCCCTGGGTCGCAGCACGCCGAAGAGAGCGAACAGGCCGGCGAATGCCAGCACGGCGAGGATCCCGGTCATCATGGCGTCAACAGCCCGCTCGGCATCGCGGCAACAGCCCGTGTGTTCATGGCGTCGACAGCCCGGCGAAGCCCATGAAGGCGAGGGAGAGGCTGCCGGCAATGATCAACACCAGGCCCATTCCCTTGGCGAGGGCGGGGATGTCCGCCAGCTCGGCCCGCTCCCGGATCGAGGCCATGAGCACCAGCGCCAGCGTGAGTCCGAGGCCGGCGCCGAGCGCGAAGGCGAGACCCTCCAGGAAGCCGTAGCCGCGGTTCGTCTGGAAGATGGCCAGGCCGAGGATCGCGCAGTTGGTCGTGATCAGCGGCAGGTAGATCCCCAGCTCACGGAACAGCGTCGGGCTCACTTTCTTGATCGTCATCTCCACGATCTGTACCAGTGAGGCGATCACCACAATGAAGGAGATCAGCCTCAGGTAGGGGGCGTGGGGGAGCACGTATGCGTTCAGGAAGGACGCCACCAGCGAGGTGATCGTCAGCACGAAGATGTTGGCCGCGCCCATGCGAAGCGCCGTCGCGATCTTGGCCGACACCCCCATGAAGGGGCAGAGGCCGAGGAAGAGATGCAGGGTGAAGTTGTTCACCAGCATCGCGGAGATCAGGATCCAGAAGAGGTCGGAGCTCATGCCGCCCTCCTCGACGCCACGCCGTGCGGCCAGCGGCGCACCCGCGGCACCTCCGCCGCCTTCCGTCCGCGCCACCACCCGAAGGCCAGCAGGATGATGCCCAGGGTGAGGAAGCCGCCCGGAGGCAGGATCATGATGATCCACGGCTCGAAGGAGGGCCCGAAGACGCTGTAGCCCAGCAGGCTCCCGTTGCCGAGCAGCTCCCGGATCGAGCCCATCATCACCATCGCGATGATGAACCCGAAGCCGGTGCCCACGGCGTCCAGCAGCGCCCGCCCGATCGGTCGCTTGGACGCGAACGCCTCCTGCCGCCCGAGGATCATGCAGTTCACGACGATCAGGGCGATGAACGCGCCGAGGGCCTTGTGGATGTCCGGCACCACGGCGGCGAGCGTCATGTCCGCGATCGTCACGAACGTCGCGATGATCAGAATGAAGGAGGCGATCCGCACCTCCTTCGGGATCAGGTTCTTGAAGGTGGAGACCAGCAGGCTCGAGCCGGTCAGCACGAAGAAGGTGGCGAGCCCCATCGCGAGGCTGTTGGCCACCGTGTTGGTGACGGCGAGCGCCGGGCAGAGGCCGAGCATCTGCACGAGCACCGGGTTCTCCTCCCAAACCCCGCGCAGGAAGTCCTGGGTGGACGTGGTCGTCCCGCCGGGCAGCAGAGCCGCACCGTCCTCGTGCGCCCCCGGTGCGTGCCTTACGAGCTCGGCTGCGTTCTCGGTTCCTGTCATCCGCCCGCCTCCGCCGGGACAGCGGCAGGAGCCCCTCGTGGCTCGGCCGTGTAGGCGTCGATCATCGGTCCGATGGATTCCATTCGCTTGTTGATGATCTCGATCACGGTGCGTGAGGAGATGGTGGCTCCCGTGATCATGTCCACCTCGTGCTCGCTCCCGGTTCCAGTTCCGGTCTTAATGCCCTCGACCGGCGGGAGGGTGCCCCGGAAGGAGGAGACGAAGGCGCTGTCCTTCTCGATCTTGTCGCCGAGTCCGGGGGTCTCCTTGCTCTCCAGCACCTTCATCCCGAGGAGCTCACCGCTCTCCGCGTCGTAACCGAAGATCAGTCCCACGATGTCCTGATAGCCGGGCTGCTCTCCCGCGATCGCGAAGCCCATGTGGCTGCCGTCCGCCGCGTAGCCAGCGTAGATCCGGTCCAGCCTGGTGCTGTCGACGTTCGCCGGGAGCGCCCGCGTCAGTGCCCCGTCTACCACGAACAGGGCCTCGTACCGCTCCGGTCCTCCGAGAACCTCCTGGATCGCGGCCCGCAGCGCCGCCGCCCGGTGGGCCTCGATCTTGGGCTCGGCCCAGCCGAAGACCAGGACGATCGCCAGGCCGGCCAACGCTCCCGCGACGGCGAGCGTCAGGATCAGCCGCCAGGATGGCACCTCCAGCACCGAGAGCCCGGGTGCTGCGGCTTCCTCGTCGGCTGAAGTCTCGCCGTCGGCGGACACAGCCTCAGCCTCTGCCGCGGGGGGCGAGCCCTCCGTAGCCTCCGGGTCGCTCTGACGAGGCTCGGCTTCGCCCGTCGGCGGCGCTTCGCCGTCATCGCTTAGCCCGTTCAGCCCGTTCGCGTCCGCCGGCCCGGCCCGCTCCGGGGCGATCGGGAGCTTCCGCCCTCGGCGGCCGCTTCGATCCGCTCCACCTCTGCCGCCTCCTGCCGCGCTCACGCCTCGGCCTCGCGGGTTCCAGGCTTGGGGGCTCGGCCGGGGCTCCCGTACGGCGTCGGCTGCGTGGCCCGGTTGATGAACGGCACGAGCGCGTTCATCAGCAGGATCGCGTACATGACGCCCTCGGGCAGACCGCCCCAGGTGCGGATCAGGATCACCAGGATCCCTATCCCGGCGCCGAAGATCCAGGCCCCCGCGTTCGTCACCGGCGAGGTCACCATGTCGGTGGCCATGTACATGGCGCCCAGGATCAGTCCTCCCGAGAAAAGGGCGAAGAGCGGGCTGGCGAAGCGGGTGGAGTCGAGGGCGAAGAGGAGCCCGGAGAAGAGAGCCACCGTGAGGAGGATGCTCACCGGGATCCGCCAGTTGAGGTAGTTCCGGACGGCCAGATAGCCCCCGCAGACAAGGATCAGCAGTCCCGCGGTCTCCCCGAGCGACCCTCCGGTCGCGCCGATCATGAGGCTCCAGGGGTCGGTGGAAGTGCTCTCGAACTTCATCAGTCCGAGCGGCGTCGCCTCCGTCACGGCGTCCACGCTGGAAGTGGTGAAGGGAAAGGCGAAGTTGTCGCCGCGGAGCTGGGCCCACTCCGTGGTGGCCGCCGGCCAGGTCGTCATCGCGGCGGGGAACGCAGCCTGCAGAAACGCGCGGCCCAGCAAGGCCGGGTTGAAAACGTTCTGGCCCAGCCCGCCGAACACGAGCTTGCCGAAGCCGATCCCGAACGCCCCGCCGACGAAAGCGATCCACAGCGAGACGCCGGGCGGAAGGGTGAGGCCGAGGAGGAGTCCGGTGATCGCGGCCGAGCCGTCCCCCAGGCTGCCCGCCTGGCCGAACGCTCGCTCCGTGAGGACGGCCCCGGCGATGGCCGCGCCGATCACGAGGAGCGCGCTCGGACCGAAGAACCAGGTGGCGGCGGCGACGACGGGGACGAGGCTGCCCACCACGTTCCACATGATCGTCGGCGTCGAGTCGGGCGCCTTCAGGTGCGGCGAGGCCCTCAGCTGCAGTTGGAGGTCACCGACGTGCGAGGTCTCGCTCACGCCGCCTGCTGCTTTCGTCGCTGCGCCCCCGCCTTCGCGAGGGCGAACATCTGCGAGAGCGGGATGTTCGATGGGCAGACGTAGGAGCAGCAGCCGCACAGCATGCAGGTCGCGAGATCCGCCTCCTCCATCTCCTCGAAGCGGCCCGCCTGCGCCAGGATCCCCAGCAGCGATGGATTGAGAAAGACCGGGCAGGCGTCCAGGCAGTGGCCGCACTTGATGCACGGATAGGTGCGGCGGGGCCTGGACTCCTTGCGGGTCAGGACGACGATTCCCGTGGTGCTTTTGATGATCGGGGCGTCTAGATCCGGCTGCGAGCCGCCCATCATCGGGCCGCCGAAAACGATCTCGGTCGCCTCATCCGCGAGCCCGCCGCAGAACTCGAGCACGTCGCGGATCTTGGCACCCACCGGGACGATCAGGTTGGAAGGCTTCCGCAGGCCGGGTCCGGTGACCGTGACGACCCGCTCGATGAGTGGAAGGCCCGTCTCGAACACCTCCGCGATGCAGGCGAGCGAGGCCACGTTCTGGACGACCACTCCTATGTGCATCGGCAGCTTGCCCGGGGGCACATCCCGGCCGGTCAGGGCGTGGATGAGCATCTTCTCGTAGCCCTGCGGATACTTCACCGTCAGTCCCTGCACGGCCACGTCCAGGTCGTCCGGGAGCGTCCCGCGCAGGGCCTCGATCGCGTCCGGTTTGTTCTTCTCCACCCCGATGATCGCCCGCTGGACGCCCAGCGTGTGCATCATGATGCGGATCCCGAACTGAACCCGCTCGGGATACTCGGTCATCACGCGGTGATCGGTGGTCAGATACGGTTCGCACTCGGCCCCGTTCACGATCAGCGTGTCGACGGCGACGTCGTCGGGCGGCAGGAGCTTCACGTGAGTGGGGAAGGCCGCTCCGCCCAGCCCCACCACGCCGGCCCGCTGAACCGCCTTCACGACCTGATCCGGGGTGAGGCCGTCCCAGTGCGGGATGATGCGGGGTCGCGGAATCTGGGGAGAGAAGGTGTCGACGGTGATGCGGATCGCCTCGGCCATGCTCCCGTCGGGGTGCGGCCAGAGGCCGATCTCCTTCACCGTTCCAGCCGAGGAGGCGTGGATCGGTACGGAGACGAAGCCGTCCGCCTCGCCGATCTTGTCGCCTCGCTCCACGCGGTCGCCGGGCTCGACCAGAGGCCGGGCGGGCTTCCCGGTGTGCTGGCGAAGCGGAAGGACGATCTCCTCGGGGTAGGGCATGCGGCGGACCGGCACTCCCGCCGTCAGCTCCTTGTGCTCCGGTGGGTGGACCCCGTGCCGGAAGCTCAGGCGCGCGTGCATCGCTCCCGGCTCCGTCCTCGGCTCGCTCGGGCGCTCCTCGAAACGCTCCGTCGAGGGCTCAACTGAAGGGCTCGGCCCGCTTGAGCCACTTCTCCAGGTTCTTCTCCTTCGGGTTGAGCGGGGTCCCCGGGTGGATGATCCGCGCCGTGCACTTTTCGGCCGACAGCACGATCTCCCGGAACGTTCCCGCTCGCGCGTCCTTGATATACGCCTGCTTGTTCTCGTCGTAGGCGAACAGCTTCTTGTTGATGTTAATGCACTCGTCGCAGGAGGTGCAGAGCGCCGTGTCGATGTAAGGCTCGAGAACCAGCCCTTCTTCTTCCTCTTCCTCGGCGACGCCGACCCCGGCAGGCGCCGCCTCCCCGACCGCGGCCGGGGCGGTGGAGGCTCCTGCAGCGGGAGCTACTGCCGGGGCCGCTCCGGCCAGCGAGGAGAGGGCCGAGACCGCGGACTCGTCGAAGCGGACGGGCTCCAGATCGGGCGCCGCCTCGGCGCGGGCCAGCAGCTCCGTCACGGTCGAGTTGCCGTTCGCCTTGAGCAGGCCTTCCGCCAGCCGGCGGGCGATGAGCGGCGGGTAGGCGGCCCTGAGCTGGGCCAGCTTCGTTTCGTACTCCGCCCGCAGCGCCTCGATCTTCGCCTCGAGCTCGGCCTCGATCTCCTCCTTGACGCGGTCGCGCGCGACCTCCGAGACCGCCAGGCCGCCGAGCTCCTTGAGCTGGGACCAGAAGAGCAGCCGGTCCTCGGCCAACTCCACCATCTCGCGAGAGACGGCCCGGCGCTCGAGATGCTTCTCCTCGTCGATCACCTGGATGAACGGCGTCACGTCTTCCCGGTCCTTGGCGGAGGCGAAGACGTAGTCGGCGAAGGGCATCAGCTCGTCATCGGGGGTGTCCGCAGGCACCGCTCGGAAGTGCTTCTTGAAGCGCCCCTCCGTCGCGGCCCAGTCCGCGACCGTGATCGGCGTCTCCATGCGCTGCGTCTCGCCGTCGGCGTCCACGTACTCGATCTCGTAGGTCGGCCACGTCTCCTCGATGTCGGGGTTGCCTTCGAGATCGAGGCAATCCGAGAAACTCGGACCCCCGTCCGGATCGTAGACGAGGAAGGGGAACGCCCGGCTCTCGAGCGCAAGCTTCGCCGCGTGGACCGACCAATCGTCAGCGAGGCCGTGCTCCACCGGACAGGGCGTGTAGATGTTGATCACGGCGGGTCGGCGCGTTTGGAGCGCCTTCAGCATGCCGCCGATCAGGTGCGAGGGCAGCGCCTGCGAGGTCTGCAGGACGAACGCCCCTCGGTGCGCGATGCCGAGGAGGGAGATCTCCTTGCGGGTCTCCTCCTTGCCGTGGTGGGCCTCTCCGTAGGCCGCCATGTCGGAGACCTGCCCCGTGAACCCGCTGGTGCACGCCTGACCGCCGGTGTTCGAGTAGACCTGCGTGTCCAGGATGATGACGCGGATCGGTTTCCCGGAGGCGAGCAGCCGCGAGAGGTTCTGGAAGCCGATGTCGAACATCGCCCCGTCCCCGCCGATCGAGAGGATCGGCGGGCAGAGGCCGAACTCCTCGTCCGAGAAGTCCCGCCAGTCAAACCTCGTGAAGAGGGGCTCGTGCTCCTCGGCGTCGTAGCTCCCCTCGAGGAGCAGCTTCGCACGTCGCAGGTGGATGAACGAGTCCGCCATCTTCCGCATGTTGCCCTCGAAGACGCCGATGGCGATCGACGGCGCGTCCTGGAAGAGGTGGTTCACCCAGGGATACGGATACGGGTTGTAGGGGAAGGTGCTACCCCAGACCGACGAGCACCCCGTGCTGTTCGTGATTGCCGTGTTGGCGCGGCCCTGCCCGCTCGGACCCTCCACGTACCGCCACCGCAGATCACTGAGCGCGGCGATCGTGTCCGTGTAGAGCTTGAGCTGCGTCCGCTTCGCCTCGTCCACCGGCACGTCCACGCTCTCGCCATCGACGACCGAGGCGAGGTCCAGGTCGGCGTCGGCAGCCAGGAGCTCGCGCGCCTTGGCGTCGAGCTCTCCGATGAGGCCGTCGAGCTCCGTGATGAACGCCTCGACCCGCGGCTGCATGAGGGCCTCGATCGAGGAGACGATCAGGTGGACGGCGGTCTTCTCGCCGCAGCCCATGCAGGCCCCGTCGCCCCCGACCATCGAGCGGTAGATCCCCTTCTTCAGGAGCAGCGTCGGCAGGACGCCGATGCCCTCTTCGAGGTCGGTGACGTTCAGGTACTTGTCGGGCGTGTCCGGGAGGCGCTCCCAGAGCTTCCAGTTCCGCCGCAGCCGGTCGACGATCTCCTCGTCCTGGCGGACGGTGACGAGCGCGTTCTCGGGGCAGACGTCGACACAGATGTTGCAGCCCTTGCAGGCGTCGGGGCTTACGGTGATGGAGAGCAGCCCGCCGCTGCCCTTCTCACCGCGCTCCGGCACGTCGAAGAACGGGACGGTCTTGGCGAGGGGGAACTCGGCCAGGACGGAGTAGACGGCCGCGAACTCCTCGTCCAGCGCCCGCCTCCGCTCGGCGTCCCAGTTCAGCTTCTCGACCAGGTTCTTGTAGGCGTCCGATACCACGTTCCCGAAGGTCGTGAACGGGACACCCTTCAGGACCTTTCGAGACTCGACGGCGAGGTTCTTCGAGACCTGCTTCATCCGGTCCAACGGCCTTCCGTTGGCCGCGGCCGCGATCGCCGTGTCGAGGATCTGCTCCACCGAGTTCACCACGCCGGGGATCGCCGCGTCGGGGCACTGCACCCAGCACTGGCTGCAGCCCGTGCAGAGCTCCGGGATGAAGTCGGGAACCTCGAACCGGATGTCCGTCATGTCGCGGATCGTGCTGGTGCCCGCCGGGATGGCGCTGATCGCGGCGAACGGGTCGGCGATCGTGTCCTGCCCGACCTTGCAGACGCCGCACACCTGCTCCCAGAAGCGTCCGGGGTTCCCGATCCCGGGCCGCGCGTTCGCCACGTCGAGGACCGTGGGGATCTCGCCCGCCACCAGCTCGCCGACCGCCTCGAGGTCCCCCTCCTCTTCGGGAAGCGCCGGGACCTCGCGCAGCTCTTCGAATCCGCGCTGGATCACCCGCAGGTTGTCGTCGACGACTCGGTCCCCGAGGTGTCCGAACTTCTTGGCCAGCTGGGCGCGGATCCCGTCGAACAGCTTCTCGTCGCTGATTCCCTCGCGCTCCATGAGCGGGGAGGCCGCGAAGAAGGCGCCCATGAACGCCGCCCCCTGCATCCGGTAGCGGAGCTCGGGGTCCGAGGCCTCTTCCGTGGCGATCTGGAAGGCGTCCAGCGCGTAGACCTTGATCCCGAGCTCGCGGATCGTCCGGCGGGCCTCGGCCGGGAAGTCCTCCCACAGCTCCTCCGCGTCCAGGTCGCTCTGGATCACGAACACGCCGCCCTCCGCCAAGCCCTCGAAAGGGTCCGAGTTCCGGAAGACGTTGGGGTCAGGCGAGAGCACGACGTCCACGTGCTTCAGCTCGGCGTTCAGCCGCACCGGCTCGTGGCTGAGCGTGGCATAGAAGGTGGTCGGCTGGCCCTTCTTCTCGGAGCCGTACTTCGGGTTCGCTTTCACGTCGAGCCCCAGCAGCTCGAAGGCGGTCATGACGATGTTCTTCCCCGTCGTGATCGCGCCCCAGCCGCCGACCGAGTGCATGCGGATCGAGATCGACCCCTTGGGCAGGAGGTTGGGTCGCTCCGTCGGGTCGAGGGCCAGCTCCTTGAGGTGCGGATACGCCTCCCTGAGCTGGTGCTGCCAGATCTGGAGCTTCGGCAGGTGGGTGTCCTCCCGAATAAAGTCGATCCCGAGGTAGAACTGCCGCCTGCCCTTGCCGCCCTCCTGCATGTTGTCGACCGCGGCGATGATGTCGCCGGGCTGAAGGTCGCGGCTTCCGAAGCCGAAGCCGCCCGAGTAGAAGGCCGGGATCTCGTCCGGCGGCACCGCCTCGAGGCCGGGGAAGGGCCGGCCGTTCTTGGACCGCGCGTTCTCCATCCCCTGTGACATGGCGGCTCGGATCTCCCGCAGAAGCGGCGGGTCGACCGCGAGCGGCTGGTCCACGCGCTCGAGAACGGTGACCCCCTTCACGCCGCGGAGCATGGCGGTGACGAGGTCCGCCGGGAATGGCCGGAACATGACCAGGTCCAGGACCCCGACTTTGAGGCCCCTCGACTCCCGCAGGTAGTCGGCGACGGCCTCGGCGTTCCAGACCACCGAGCCCTGGCCTGCCAGCACGTACTCGGCGTCCTCGAGCCGGTAGCCCATCGCCCGAGCGTACTCCCGGCCGCAGAGCTCGGCGTACTCGCGCATGGCGCGATCGGTGAGGTCCCGGATGTGGTCGAAGTAGAAGGGGCGCTGCGCCGCCACGCCCTGGGCGTAGCTGTCCTGGTTCTGGACGACCCCCAGCATCGCGGGATAATCCAGATCGAACATCTCCGGCACGCGCCGCCGCGTGGCCCCGAAGGTGAAGCGCTGGGCCGGCGTCACGGAGTCGATGATGTCCGCGGGGTCGCCCAGGTATTCCTTGATCAGCTCCGGTTCGGGCAGCCGGATCGACTCGATCACGTGGCTCGTGAGGAAACCGTCCTGCGCGACCGCTCCCGGGTTGAGCGAGAGCTCAGCGATCCGGTGAGCGATCGCCGTGAGGTCGGCGGCATGCTGCACGTTCTTGGCGAAGAGCTGGAAGAAGCCCGTGTCGTCGATGGCGTGGTAGTCGTCGTGGCCGGCATGCACGTTGAGGGCGTGCTTGGTCATCGCGCGGGCCGCGATGTTGAGGACGTAGGTGAGGCGCTTGCCGGTGGCCGCGTACAGGGACTCGTGCATGTACGCGATCCCCTGTCCGCTCGAGAAGTTCGTCGCGCGGAGGCCGGTCATGCTCATCCCGGCCGTCACGGCGGCGGCGGCGTGCTCTCCCTCTGGCTCGAAGAAGATCAGAGGCTTGCCGTGCACGTTCGTCTTCCCGGCGGCCATCGCGGCGGCCCATCCCTCGCCCATCTGGGTGGAGGGCGTGATCGGATAGGCGCCCGCTCCCTCGCTGGCCGACGTCTCCACGTGGACCACGGCGCCCGTGCCGTCCGTGGCGACCGGCTTCCCCGGATAGGGGGCAGGGCCGGTTCGGGTATCCGACGGCTTTCTCAGCTTGATCATGCCACCTCACTCCCGGCCATCGCGGGCCGTCTGTCAAAGGCTTCGCTATCTATCATCATCCCTGAATCCGGCTCGGACTTCAGCGCGAACTGCGCGCCCTCCACCCACGCGATCGCCGCCGTCGGGCAGCGGTCGCAGGCGCTCGGGTCGGCGAGCTCGTTCTTCGTGTAATCGATGACGGGCAGTCCGTCGATCATCTCGATCAGTCCGGGTGCCGCGTCCACCGCGCACCGCCCGCAGGCGTCGCACGCCACCGAGCACAGCTCCGTGGCTGCATCGCCCTGCAGGAGGCTCTTGCACTGCACGATCAGCTTCTGATCGATCGGCATGAGCTCGAACAGGTCGAGCGGGCATGCCTCCACGCAGTCGTTGCAGGCCGTGCACTTCTCGGGGTCGACCACCGGCAGGTCGACCCCGTTCATCCATATGGCGTCGAAGTCGCAGGACACGGCGCAGTCCGCCAGACCCACGCACCCCCACGTGCACCCCTTGCCGCCGCCCCCTACCGCGACTGCTGCCCCGCAGCTCTCCACTCCGTAATACTCGGCCTTCGGGCCGGCCACATCGGATCCGCCCGCGCAGAGCAGGCGGGCCACCCGCACCTTGGCCTCCCCGGCCTCGACGCCCAGGAAGCCGGCCATCGCCTCGACCTCCATCCGGCTCAGCACGGTGCATTCGGCCGGCGCCACGGCGCCTTCGATCGCCTCCTCCGCGAAGGCGCGGCAGCCGGCGAAGCCGCACGCACCGCAGTTGGCCCCGGGCAGAAGGTCCGTGATCGTGTCGATGCGCGGATCCTCCCAGACCTTGAGCTTCCGGTTCGCGATCGCGATCAGGGTGCCGAAGGTGAAGCCGACCCCTCCCAGGATGGCGACCGACATCAGGATCGGTGCGGTGCTCATCAGCCTTCGAGGTCTGAGAGATCCGCCTGCTTGAGGAGCCAGGCCGCCAGCTTGTCCACCGGCTCCGCAGGCTTTTGGGGGGCGTCCTCCGTTCCAGCCGCCGGCCCCGAGGCTCCGGTGGCTTCGGTTGTCGCGCCGGTAGCCGCGCCGGGACCGTCGCCGGTCTCGGCCGCGCTCGCGGCGAGCGCCGCGAGCAGTCCGAGCTCCTCGGCCTGCTGGAAGGCGGAGATCTGGCCCAGCCCTCTCTTGGGCTCCTCCTCCGGGATGTGCCGCACCTCCACCCGAGCGCCACCCGCGGCGGGCTGATGCAGGAAGCTCCCCGCTTCCTCCGGCACGAGGGCGGCGATCGCCGGGCCTGTGGTCTTGCCCACGACCTCCAGCTCCTCAGCCTCGCTCGTCTGCAGCACGAGGATTCCCGGTGTCACCAGCCGGACGAGCGGCGCGGGCGGCGAAACTCCGCGAACCACGAGCACGAGCTTCACCGTTCCATCCAGGAAACCGGCGAGGCCGCCCACGACCAGATCCTTCCCGTCCACCTCTACGATGAGCGGCGGCGCCTTGGCGCGCTCGGCCGCCGACCAGCGGCGGAAGGGGAAAGCCGAGAGCATCGGATCGTGCTCCGCCGCCACGTACTTGCCCGCACGGGCCAGCTCGAAGAGGCGTGCCGCACCGAAGGCCCGGCCCGCGTCGGCCAGTGCACGGTCCACCTCGGCGTACAGGTCGCCTCCGGTCTCCACTCGAGCGCTGAACAGTCCGTCCCGACGGGCCTTGACCGCACGAAGGGTCTCGAGAGCCCGCCTGGCGGGCTCGAGCCACGAATCGTCCTCCGACGCCGAGGCAGACGTCAGTGCCGCGAAGCGCTCGGGATCGATCCGGCCGGCGGCAAAGCGGCCGAGCTCGGCAGCGGCTCGCGCGCCGGCCCCGTCCTCCCGCGCGGCCCGCACGTCGAGCTCGTTTCGCACCTGGTCGAGGGTGAGCGCGAGTGCCGAGCGGAAGGCTTCACGCTGCCGCGTCACAGAGGCGAGCGCCGCGTCCGCGAGTCGCTCTCCCTCGTCCCCATCCGATGGCGCGTCGGCAGCGGCTGCTTCCGCC
>JAUVMT010000019.1 GCA_030600085.1 Gemmatimonadales bacterium
CCGTCAGAGGTTCCCCGGGAAGAAAGAGCCGACGGTCGTCGTAGGGTCGAACGGCTCGGGGAAGTCCACCCTGATCGAAGCGGTTGTGCGTACGCTGTTCGGCTTCAACCGCCGGGAGCCCGAGGCGCGTCTCATGCAGGAACGCCGTCGACCCTGGAAGGGCGGGAGGTTCCGCGCCGTTCTCCTCCTCGAGGACGCGGAGGGCCGCCTCGCCATCGAGCGCGACTTCGAGACGAACGACGTCGTGGTCAGCCGGCCCTCCAGCGAAGAGGAGCTGTACCATGGCGAGGCGAATCCAGCCGCGCCATCGAGCTCGGACCAGCGACGATACCGGGAGCTGCTGCAGAGCGTCGTCGGTCTCGTCGAGCTGGAGGACTACGAGCGCACCGCCTGCATCCAGCAGGGGCACATGCTCGAGACCGAGCTGACGCAGGACCTGCTGCGTATCGCCGCCGGAGGACATGCCGACGTGGAGACCGCTCGAGAGAGCGTTCGCGGCCGTTACCACGAGCTCACCCTGGAGGCGATCAGCTCCGAGGAACGACGGAGGCGAAAGAAGGGGCGGGTGGAGCGGCTGGCGGCCGAGCTCGATGAACTCGAGTGCCGACTCACGGCTGCACGCCGATCGGAGTCGGAGCGCTCCCCGCTGCTGGCGGCGCGCGAGGAGATCGAGGGGAAGCTGGTCGAGCTGCGCCGCAGCGTCCGGCGTCTGGAGCGCGAGCACACCGCTCTCTCTCGGCTGCGCGTGCTGGAGGAGCGCGAGGAGGCATCGCTTCAGCGCATCCGAAGGCTCGAGGAGGTTGAGAAGGACCTTCGAGAGGCGATCTGGAAGGCGGAATCAGCGGCGGACGACAACGCGGAACGTCTCTACCCTGAAGCGTATCCCGAGGACTACCTGGAGAGGCTCGCGGCGCTTGAGGAGGGGCTTTGGCCGCGTTTGCGGGAGATGCAGGCAGCGCGCGACGCGCGGGGCGCCGTTCCGGATGCCGCAGACGACACCCGGCCTTCAGCCGGGGTGGGCGGCGTAGCGCTGGGTGGCGTGCTGCTGGCCGTAGGATCGCCGGCCCTCGCCCTCGGCGAGGGGTCGCTGCAGGTCCTCGGCCTCGTCGCGGCGCTGGCCGGAGCGACCCTCCTGATCCGGGGCCTCCAGCGTCGCGTGGGACGGCGTCGGGCCGAGGACTCCGCGACCCTAGAGCTGGCTCGAATCGACCTGGAGGTCGAGGCGCTCGGGCGGCGTATCGAAGAAAAGCTGGCCGGCCTGCCGGCCGCAGGTGAGATATCACCGGAGACGCTCCCGGAGAGGCGTCGGGAGTTCGCGGCGTGGCGATCGGCCCGGGGTCGTGCTGCGGATGCCGAGCGGCGGCTGGCGGAGGCTCATGGCAGGGCCGAGAGGACGGTCGCGTCGCGAGAAACCGAGGCTCCATTGCCCGGTCCACGGCCGGTCGAGGGAGAGTCGCGCTCGGAGGCTGACGAGCGCGTTCAAGCGAAGCCGCGGGTAGACAGTATGTCAGGCGGAATCCAGGCGGCTCGCGCCCTGCTGTCGGCCCTGGATGCCGCGCTCTCATCGGAGCGGAACGACACTCTGGCACCCACGCGACTGGAGCTGGAGCGTGAGAGGTCGGAGATCGAAGAGCTACCGGAGGATGCGCGTGCGGCGTTCCGGAAGACGGATTCCGAGATGGAGGAAAAGCGGCAGGAGTTGATCCTGAAGGAGGCTGAGGAGCGGGAGCTGCGAGAGAGGTTCCTCGCCGTTCCACGACCCGACGAGAGCTCGCTGGCGCTGGAAGGACAGCTCGAGGCGCTGAGGACCGTTCTTGCGGAAGCGAGGCGAGACGCGGGTGCGTACCGCCGTGCGCATGGCCTCCTCGTCGATGCGTACGAGGAGTTTCGCGAGACGGACCAGGAGCGGCTTCTGCGCCACATCGATGCGCATCTCACGGTGCTGGCGGATCGGAAGATGGGCCCCGTCCTGGCGCCCGACAACCTGGATTCCGCCCTGCTGATGTACGGCGGCCGCCCTCTCGCGCTCGCCTCCCCTCCGCTGAGCTACGGGGAGCTGCACGTGGCTCTCTTCGCGGTCCGGATGGGGGCGGCCGATTTCCTCGCGGGCATGGCCGTACAGTTGCCGCTGATCGTGGACGATCCCTTCGTGCATCTCGACGCCGACCGAGCCGCGGAGATCTGGGATGTCCTATGCACGATTGCGCGAGAGCGGCAGGTGATACTGACCACGCAGGACCGTCTCGTTCTCGAGCACCTCGGAATTCGTCCGGATCTCGACCTGGATGGTCCCGGTCGCGCAGCTTCGCCGCAGATGGAGCTACCGGTCGGAGGGTTGGGCTTGAGTTAGGCGGTCAGGCGGGATCGGAGGCCCCTTCGGGGCCAGGTTCAGGTCGCTCGACCGGCGTCAGTCGGCCTCCGAGGGTAGAAGCTGTCGGTGCCAGCTCGAGGTCGCGGGGAGCTCCCATCGGCCCGTGCGCAGCTCGCCGAGCCGTTGCACGGTCAGGTCGAACACCACGGTTCGGCCACTCACGTCGCCGCTCGTCGCCAGCTCCCGGAACTTCCTCCTGCTCGCAAAGCGGATCTCCTCGCCGTCGCGGTACCAGACGGGCGATCCGTCCACGAGGTTCACGCCGAGCTCTCGTTCCAGCTGTCGCACGTGGTCCATCAGCGCATCGATGGAGCAGCCTGACGCCGCCGCTCGCCGCTCGTCGAGGGCGATGATCAGGAAGCGGTCGTAACGCCAGTCGAACGCGGCCACCAGCTCCTCGCCGTGTGTTGCCCACCCCTCCAGGAAGCGTGCCGTCTCCTCGTCCACGCGCGACGCCTCCTCCGCGGCGAGCGGTCGGTTGGCGCCGAAGATCCAGAGTCGCGCGTCGTCCGGGAGATTGCGAACGGAAGGTTGACTCGCGGCACCCGCCTGGCTCGAGGCCACTACTCGTACCTCAGGGCCACGATCGGGTCCAACTTCGCCGCTCGCCGAGCCGGCCAGATCCCGAAGAAAAGCCCGACAGAGGCGGAGAAGAGCACCGCGAGGGCGATCGCGCTGCCGGAGACCGCCGTATTCCAGTTGGCGAGGTTCGCGAGGAGGCTCGAGCCGGTCACGCCGACGACGATCCCGAGCAGTCCGCCGACCAGACAGAGAACGAGCGCCTCCAACAGGAACTGCATCAGGACGTTTCGCCGCGTCGCCCCCATCGCCTTCCGGACGCCGATCTCGCGCGTGCGTTCAGTGACGGAGACGAGCATGATATTCATGATCCCGATTCCGCCGACCAGCAAGCTCACGGCGGCGATGCCGGCCAGCAGGAAGGAAAAGGTCCGGGTCGTCTCCTCTTGCGTGCCCATGAGCTCAGCGCGGTCCTGGATCCAGAAGTCGTTTTCATCCCCAACGCGAAGGCGGTGCTGGCGACGCAAGATCTCCTCGATCTGGCCCATCGCGAAAGACATGGATGTGCCGTCGGTGACCTCGACGTTGAACGACGAGAGGCGGTCCGTGCCCATCAGGCGGAAGCGAGCCGTCTCGAGCGGCACGTATATCTGCTCGTCGTAGTTGAACCAGCTGAAGCTGCCCTTCTCCTCGAGCACGCCCACGACCTCGAACGTGATGTTGCGGATCCTGATCTTCTGTCCGACGAGCTGCTCGGCGCTGGAGCTGAGGGTCGCGGGGATCGCCCCGCCGAGGACCGCGACCCGGCGACGGCCCTCGTTCTCCTGATCATCGAAGAAACGGCCCAGCGCGAGCGCGTACCCGTTGATCTCCGCGTACTGAGGGCTCGTTCCGACGACGCGCAGGTTTGCGTTCGTGGCGCCGGATTCGATCTGAAGGTTGGAGCGCATCTCGGGTGCGGTCCCCACCACCGATGGCGCACCCGTCAAGACGGCTTCGGCGTCCTCGGGCGTCAGCTCCGACGTGGCCCCCGACCTCACCCCGTGAAACCAGAGCTGCCCGGGCCTCACCGTGAGGACGTTGGTTCCCAGGCTGGCGATCTGCTCCTGCACGGCCCGCTGGGCTCCCTCACCGAGCGCGACCATGGCGATCACGGCGGAAACACCGATCACGATGCCCAGCATCGTGAGCAGGGAACGGAGCTTGTGGGCGCGGATCGCTTGCAACGCCACGCGCATGGTCTCGAGAATGAGCATCGAAAGCGGCCTCCTATCTAGCCGGCTACCGTCAGTTGCGCTGGACGCCAGGCACGCCCGAGCGCGAACGTATTCGCTGGAGCAGCTCCCGCTGCTGAACCAGGGAAAGCGGCACCTGCAGAATCTCATCGCCTTCCCTGAGACCGGCCAATACCTCCGTGTACTCCCAGCTGCTGAGGCCGATCGTTACCGGCTTCAGGGTCAGCACGCCTGCATCATCCTCCACGAACACGAACGCCGGTCGCGGCCGCGTCGGGTTGGCGCGATCGGCCTGTTCCTGATGCTCTCTGGCCGTCCGCATCAGCTGGAGGATCCGTTGCCGTTCTCCCGGATCCAGGTTCTGGACGTAGCTGCGGCGCTCCTCCCGCGACATCGATCGCAGCTGTTCCAGGACCACGTCGTCTCCCTCCGGCTCGTCGCCGCGCTCTTCCCCATCCGTTGGCTCCTCGCTCGCGACCTCGACCCTCTGTTCGAGGAGCGCCGGGTCTAGTCCCAATGCCTCCACGAGCTGACGAGCCTCCCCCGGCGTCTTCACGCCGCCGTTGTCGAGCGTGAGCGTTTCCTCCCGACGGCCGATGACGATCTCGACGTCCGAGTTCATGCCGGGCCGGAGCAGGCTCTCATCGTTCACGATCCGGGTCAGCACGGCGAACATCGTCACGCTCTGATCGACGACCGCCTGCGGCTCCACCTTGAGCACCGTCCCTCGGAACGTCCGGTCCGGGTAGGCCTCGACCGTGATTTCCGCGGGCAGGTTCGTCTCTATGCTCCCGATGTCCGTCTCGTCCACCATCGTGCGCACCTGAACCTCCGAGAGGTCGGCCATGCGCATGAGGAGCGTGCCGCCGGTGACCTCGCGCGTCGAGGTCACGATCTGGCCCGCTTCGATATCGCGCTCCACTACCGTGCCGTCGATCGGAGACCGCACCACCACGTCGTTGAGCCTGTCCAACGCGAGCTCCAAGTTTGCCTCGCCCCGGACGAGGCCCGCCCGTGCGTTGGCGTGCTCGAGCAGCTCGTTCTCGAGCTCCTCGGTGGTCACGATGGAGGAGTCGTGGAGCGCCTGCGATCGCGCCAGTCGCCGTTCGGCGATCCGGAAGCGAGCGCGGGCGACCTCGAGGTCCGCCTCCGCCTGCTCGAATTCGTTCCGCACGTCACGCGGATTGATGCGCACCAGAAGCTGCCCTTGTCGAGCGAAATCACCGAGCTCGACCGCGAGCTCCAGGATCTCGCCGGAAGCCTGGGACTTCACATCGATGATTCGGATGGGCTCGATCGTCCCGGTCGCCACCACGCTCGACACGAGGCTGCGCACTTCGGCGACCGCGGTCTCGAACTCCGGAACGGACTCGCTGGCGGGACTCTGGCCGCAGGCAGCGGCGAGCACCGCGCTTATGGCCAACGGAATCGGGCACGGAAATGAGGCTCTTCTGTGCATGGCCGGGGATAGTACCACGTCTTAGGAAAGAGGTTCAACCCGTGAGACCGGCTCCGGGCTCATCCCCACTTAGACAAGGGCTCGTCCCTCGCCATTCCCTCCGCGCCCCGAACGTCCACGAATCCGTGGATCGAGGGACGAAAAAGCCGAGGAAGCTACTGTGGGGTCGCTTCCAGCTCCTGCAACCGCCGGCCGAGAAGAGATTCCAACGAGGCGACTCCGATCTGATACTCGAAGCGACGGCGGATGAGGTCCACCTCGGCTTGTGAGACCGCGATCTGGGCCGTTTGGAGGTCCAGGATGGTCGCGAGACCGAGGCGGTATCGCTCCGAGCTGACCCGCAGGTCCTCACGGCTGAGCTCGACGCTCTGCTCCGCCAGCTCGATGGAGGCCGTAGCCACCTGGATCGTGTTGTAGGCCGCATCCAGATCCACGATGAGCTGCAGCTCGGCGCCCCTCTGCTCCGAGACTGCAGCGTCGGCCACGGCCTGAGCCCGATACACGTTCGTCTCGCGGCTGAAGCCGTTAAAGAGGGGGTAGGATCCGGTCAGGGCGACGCTCCAGCTGCGGCTCTGCGGTGGGAACTCGGTGTTCGCCCACGCCCACCCGCCGGTGAAGGCGAGGTTCGGCAGATAGGCTGACTTCGCCGTCGATACACGGGACGCCGCCGCTTCAGCTGTCGCCTCGGCGCTCACCACCGAGGGAGCGGTCTGGAGTCCGATCCGGTAAGCATCATCCCGGCTGATCTGGAGAGGGTCGGCCGCGAGTGTTTCCTCGGGCGAGGGCTCCACCCTCCCGTCGAGGCCGATCGTACGTCCGAGCTGGAAGGTGGCGGCTCGAGAATCGTTTTCGGCGTTGAGAAGGGCGATCTTGGCGTTATTCAGGTCCACCTGCGACCGGAGGACGTCCGATCGCGTCGATCGGCCAAGCTCGAGCTGCTGGGTGACGAACTCCAGCTGAAGCTCCTGGCGTTCGACCCGATCCCCTTCAACGGCGACGAGATCGCGGACGGCGAGCGCATCGTAGTACGCCTGCTTGACGGCCAGGAGGAGCGAGAACTCGTCCCGCCGGAACCTCGCCTGCTGAGCGCTCAGATCCAGCTGGGCGCTGTTCAACTGCGTGAATTTCCTGAAGCCCTCGAACAGGTTATAGCGTCCCGTGAGCTGGAAGAAATAGCTGGTCGCGACGATCGCCTGTCCCGTCTGATCCAGGCGGCCCGTGCTCGAGTTCGTGTAGCCGAAGCCCGCATCGAACGTCGGGAGGAAGTTGCCCCACGCGTCGAGCCGGTTGAACTCGGCGACATCCACGTTCGTCTCGGCGACCCGAAGCTCGGGGTTGAGAGCGCGCGCGATCCTGACAGCCTGGCCGAGAGTCACCTGGCGCACCGCATCCGACCCGATGACCGTCACATCCCCATACTGATCCCTATCCTGGCCCGACGCCGGAGCGGCCGATGCCAGAGACACGGCCGCACAGGTGACGGCCACGAACCACTCGCGTTTCATCGCTTCCTCCCCCTCGAGTCTCTGACGGACCAGCCTGCCGGGTTGCTAGCTTCCCGCTCTTTGGACGCCCGGTTCTGAGGCAGGCTTCCCTTACCGTTTCTCCCGGTATGCTGGACGATGCGGCCCCGTCGTGCAAACGTTGAGTTAACGTCTCGCGGTCCCGCGCCGTCCAATGATCGACGGGCCCGTGGGTACGCTCGGCGGCCCGCGGAACCGTCCAGGTCTTTCTAATGGCTGCGACAGATGCTAGACGAGCGACAAGCGGTCGAGCAAGCACGCCGCGGCCACGAGGCGGCCTGGCGGTATCTTTACGAGGGCCATGCGGGTTTTGTTTTCCGCCTGGCGGTGCGCACGACCGAGGATAGGGCGGCGGCGTTGGATGTGGTTCAAGAGACGTTCGCGAGGGCGGCAGCCGGCATCGGCCGCTTTCGGGGCGAGTCGAGCTTTCGGAGCTGGCTCGCCAGGATCGCCATCAACGAGACGACCAACTGGGTCCGCCAGCGGGCGCGGCGCCGGGAGCTGGCGATCGAGAGGGCGGATCACGTTGCGGCCGGTGACCGGCCCGACGAGGTGGCGGCGCGCCGCGACATGGCCGAGCGCGCCCTGGCCTTCGCGCGCACGCTTCCCCCCCAGCAGCGAGATGCGCTGATCCTCCGCACGACCGAGGGGTTAACGTACGGCGAGATCGCCAAGGCGCTGCGAACGAGCGAGGGATCGGTGAGGGTGAGCTACCACCACGCCATCCGTAAGCTCAGAGAGCATTTCGGAGTGGAACCCGCGGCTGAGAGCCACGGCCCCGAGCACGAAGAGGAGTGCAATGAGCTTGGAGGATCGGAGCGTTAACGAGCTCCACGCCACGGACCGGCTGCCGGAGTACGTGCGGGGCCGGCTTTCCGACGACGAGCGGGCGGACGTCGAGGCCCACCTCGCAACGTGCCCGGCGTGCGGGGAGGAGCTTCAGATCCTGGAGACACTGCTGGCGGCGCCCGAGCCCCGCTTGGAGCCCTCCGAGATGGAGCGCCTCTACACGCCTCTTCCGTCGCCCGGTCGGACGGCGTGGAGGGCCGGCGTGTGGCGCGCCGCGGCTGGGATAGCGGTCGTGCTCACGAGCTATGCGGTCTGGCTCGCCAGCCGAACGGACGGAGAGGTCGACGGCACGTGGTCCGCTGACGAGGCGCTCGCCGGCTGGGAAACGGATCTTGCCGAGCTGCATCCCGGCGAGATGGAGCTGCGAGCCGCGCTCGGGGGGGTCGGTGGACCGGCCTGGTTGGAACTCGAGGGCGAGGCCTTGAACGATTTGGACGGATTGGACGGGCCGTCGGAGGAGCTAGAGCTGTGATTCGGTTTCGCTGCGTCGCTTTCCGTGTCCTGGCGGGCTTTCTGGTCCTGGGCGGCTTGCCGGTAGAGGCCGGGCGCGCGCTCGCCCAGGAGGCCGAGCGGGGAGCCAATGCGGCCGAGCTGGCGGATCGCTTCTCCGATCGCGTCGCTCAGGCGCTCCATCTCGATGAGAGCCGCGCCGAGAGGCTGAGGTCGACGCTCCAGCGAAGCCGGGAGGAGCGGCAGGATCTTGCGGCGCGTCGGCGCTCCCTCTTCAGCGAGCTCGCCCAGGTGGCCCGAGGCGACCGGGTGGACCAGGAGCGCGTGGCGCAGCTGCTGGACGAGGTGCTACGAACGCAGGTTCTGGAGGCCGAGATCAACGTGGACGAGCAGCGCCGGCTCTCGGAGTTCATGGCGCCGCTGGAGCGGGCGCGGCTCCTGTGGCTCAGGCAGCGCTTCCTTCAGCAAGCGCGCCAGCGGGGCCAGGAAGGGCGCCGAAACAACCAGATCCCGCGGGACCGCCGGCCGCCTCCTGCAGCCGAGCAGCGGACCGTTCCCGACCGGACACCGCCACGGCCATAGGCGCAAGCGCGCGACCGATCGCCCGAGACCCCTCGCTGCCGCCGCTCGGAGCTCACGTCTCGACGGCGGGCGGGCTGCAGCGGGCGCCCTCTCGCGCCGGACGACTTGGCGCCGACGCCCTTCAGCTGTTCACGAAGTCACCACAGCAGTGGGCGGAGCGCGTCTTGACGGCGGATGCGGTGCTAGAGTTCGGTCGCACGCGCCGCGAGGCCGGGATCGTCGTGGCCGCCTCTCACGACAGCTATCTGATCAATCTCGCCACGCCGGACCGGCTCCTGCGGGACAAGTCCGTGCGAGCTTTCCGAGCCGAGCTCGAGCGCTGCGAGCGATTGGGCCTCGAGTTCCTCGTTACGCACCCCGGAAACGCGACGGCAGGAAATCGCGAAACCGCTCTGCGGCAGAACGCGGAGCTGATTGGGCAGGTGTTGCAGGACGTGCCCGGCCGGACCCGCGTGCTCATTGAAACGACCGCAGGGAGCGGCTCGTCGCTCGGCTGCCGCTTCGAGGAGATCGCGGCGCTGATCGACGGCCAGCCGCCAGAGGTGCGAGAGCGGCTCGGCGTATGCTTCGACACGGCGCACGTATTCGCAGCAGGCTACGATCTCCGAGGTGACTACGACGCTGTCGTGGAGAGCTTCGATGAGGTGATCGGCCTCGGCCGCCTGGGGCTGATCCACTGCAACGACTCGCTCGGCGCACTGGGGAGTCGCCGTGACCGGCACGCCGACATCGGCGATGGTGAGCTCGGAGAGGGGGTATTCCGCGACCTGATGCAGGATCCACGTCTCCGCACGGTTCCGCGAGTGCTGGAGACGCCGAAGGGTGGAGATCCGATCGGGGCCGACCGGCGCAACCTGGCGACACTCCGGCGGCTCGCCGGATCTTGAACTCTCTGCGCCAGGCTACTCACCCGCTTTCGTCTCCGGCTTGTTCTCCCGCGACCCGACCTTCATCTTCTTCGCACTGATCGATGGAGGTCACAAGGAGAACTCCGATGTCCGAAGACGCCCAACTCTCCGCGCTCCCTGAAACCGCCCTGCCGGAAGGTGGAATGCGGATGGCGGCCGAGACCCTCGTCACCGAGCGATTGCGCGCCCTGAGACGTGCCTTGGGCCGTAACGTCGGGCCGCGCGACGTCGTCGTTCGCGGAACGAGTCCGGCATCCCGGAAGCACCTGTTCGAGGAGGCGTGCGAGCTATACTGGAACGAGCTGAGCTGGGAGGAGACCACCGACGAGGAGATGATCGGTGATCGGGAGCTCACCGAGATGGTTTTTCCGGGTCTTCTCGCCTTCATAGACGCGCTTCTGCCGAGCGGCGAGAGCGGCGAGCCGGACCGGAAGCGGGAGCACCGGGACGTCGCGCATGATTTCCTGCTCTGGCTCGCGGCGCGGCTCGTCGGCCTTCGCAACGCCAAGGTCTCGGGCAACGGTCACCACTCGCGCATCCGTCGCGAGCTGCAGGTCACGGATGAGCTGATCGACTTGATCGCCTATCGTCTCTACTCCTTGACCTCCGATGAGATCGAGGAGATCCAGATCCTCTGACTCCTCGGCGCATCGACGCAGACACCATCAAAGCCGAGCGTGCCGAAACGTGAAGTCGATCGTTTGCATCAAGCGTGTACCCGACAGCGAAGCCCGAATCCGGGTCGGCGGAGACGGCGTGGGCATCGATCCGGCCGGCGTGAAGTACGTCATGAACCCGTACGACGAGTTTGCCCTCGAGGAGGCGATCCGGCTCAAGGAGGAGGCGGGCGACGGCCTCGTGACGGTACTCTCGGTGGGGCCGGAGGAGTCGAAGGAGATCCTGCGCACCGCCCTCGCCATGGGAGCGGACGCTGCCTTGTTGCTCGCCTCGCCGGGATCGGCGGACGGGCTCGTGATCGCACGGGCTCTGGCGGAGGAGATCGGCGACCGGGAGTACGATCTGATCCTCTTCGGCAAGCAGGCGATCGACGATGACAACATGCAGGTCCCGGCCATGGTCGCTGAGCTGCTGGGATTGCCGTGCGCCAGCGTCGTCGTGGAGCTCGAGATAGAAGGGCGGCATGCGGTGGCACACCGGGAGGTCGAGGGCGGACACGAGATCGTCGAGTTCGACCTCCCGGCGGTCGTCGGTGCCCAGAAGGGGCTGAACGAGCCGCGGTATCCCAGCTTGAAGGGCATCATGGCCGCGAAGAAAAAGCCCCTCGACGTGAAGGAAATCAGCTTTACCGAGCCCAAGGTCCGGATCGTGGCGCTGCAGGAGCCGCCGCCGAGGGCCGGGGGGGAGATCGTCGGTGAAGGCCCGAAAGCGGTGCCGGAGTTGGTGCGCCGACTCCGCGATCGGGCACTCATCTGAGATCGGGTTCCAGTTAGGGTGACATAGGATGGCAAGAGTACTCGTTTACGCCGAAACTCGGGACGGCGAGCTCCGCCCGGTGGCTTCCGAGACGGTGACGGCGGGGGGAGATCTGGCCGAGCAGCTCGGCGGATCGGTGGATGTCTTCCTGCTGGGCCCGCCCGGAATGGCGCAGCGGGCCGCCGACCTGGGGCGATACGGGGCCGATCGAATCTTCGTGGCCGAAGATCAATCGTTCTCCAGCTACGCGGCGGAAGCTGCGGTGCGATTCTGCGAGGATCTGGTCGGGCGGGAGGCTTACGACGCCGTGGTCTTTCCCGCCTCGGCCCAGGGCAAGGACCTCGCCCCGAGAACGGCCGCGCGGCTCGACCGAGGGCTGGCGACGGAGGTGGTCTCGGTAGGCGTCGACGACGGTCGGCCGGTGGCGACCCGACCGATGTTCGCCGGCAAGGCGATCGCCACCGTCGCGTTCTCGGAGCTGCCGGCGCTGATCAGCGTTCGCCCGAACGTCTTTCGACCAAAGGAGCGTCCCGCCGACGGATCCGTCGAAATCGTGGAGATCGCCAGCGAGCCCACGGCTCAACGCGTGACGGGGATCGAGACCGGGGACCGGGAAGCCCTGGATGTCTCGGAAGCGAACATCGTTATCTCCGGCGGACGAGGTATGAAGGATCCGGAGAACTGGTCGGTCCTGGAGGACCTCGTGGAGGCGCTCGGCGACGACGCGACGCTGGGGGCCAGTCGCGCGGTTGTGGATGCGGGTTGGCGCCCGCACTCCGAGCAGGTCGGACAGACGGGGAAGGTAGTCTCGCCCAGTTTGTACTTCGCCGTCGGCATCAGCGGTGCGATCCAGCACCTGGCCGGCATGAGAACCGCCAAGACGATCGTGGCGATCAACCGGGATGCCGAGGCGCCGATCTTCAGCGTCGCGGACTACGGCCTCGTGGGCGACCTGTTCGAGGTCGTTCCCGCGCTGGCCGCCGAGATCCGCCGGGTCCGCGCCGGGGGATGACCCGCCGCGGCGACCCCGACGGCGCTCGCAGCGTGGCCCACTAGCGCCGCTCGACGACCTGCTGCGATGAGCAGGATGAGCCTGCTGGAGGTCCTGGAACCGCTCGGCCGCTGGAGCCGGGACGGGGTGCCGGCCGGTCTTGCGACGCTCGTCCGAGCTCAGCGATCCGCCCCCCGCCGGCCTGGTGCTCGCTTCGCCGTGAACGACGCCGGCGAGCTGGCGGGCTCGGTTTCAAGCGGCTGCATCGAGGGGGATCTCCATGAGCACCTGCGGCAGATTCTGGCCGGAGGGCAGCCCCGCCTGCTGAGTTACGGCATCACCGACGAGATGGCGGCGGAGGTCGGCCTCGCCTGCGGCGGCGAGATCGAGGTCTTTGCCGACAGGTACGTCGCCGACGATCCGACCTGGGCGGCCCTGCGCGAGGCGATAGAGCGCTCCCGTCCGGCGCTCCTGATGACCGGCATATCCGGACGGCTGGAGGGTCGGCGTCTGCTGGCCGTCGAGGGTGACGAACCGGTCGGGACCCTCGAATCCGACCAGGCAGGTGCGGGGCTTATCGAGCGTGCCAGGCCTCTGCTCGACTCCGGATCAACGGATCTGCTCGAGATCGTCGACGGAGGGGAGTCCGCCGCCGTCTTCGTGGAGCCGGTGCTCCCGCCGCCGCGACTGGCGATCGTGGGAGCGTCTCCCGTCGCCGCTTCTCTCTGCCACCTTGCGGCCTTCGTGGGCTTCGAGGTGTTCGTGATCGATCCCCGTGGAGCTTTTCTCTCGCCGGAGGCTTTCCCCGACGCGGCTCGCATCCTCGAGGCGTGGCCCGATGAGGGCCTCGAGGAGGTGGGGCTGGACCGATTCGCGAGCGTCGTCGTGCTGGCTCACGACCGCAAGCTCGATCTGCCCGCGCTCGAGGCCGCCTTGCGCGCCGGATGCCGCTTCGTCGGCCAGATCGGCGGGAAGCGAACCCAGCGGCTCCGCCGGGAGGCACTGGCCGATCTGGGCATGGAGGAGTCGGAGATCGCGAGGGTCCGCGGGCCGGTGGGTCTCGATATCGGCTCCGATACTCCCGAAGAGATCGCACTCGCCATCCTGGCCGAGGTGGTCGCGGTTCAGCACGGTCGAGCGTGAGCGACCGAGGCCTCATCGCCGGTCTCGTGCTGGCGGCGGGAGCCTCCGTCCGGCATCGGGGTGGCTTGAAGCTCCTTCTCCCCTTCGACGGCATCACGGTCGTCCGCGCGTCGGTGTGCGCCCCGGTCACGGCAGGTCTCCGACCGATCGTGGTCGTGGTCGGTCATCGGGCGGAGGAGGTCCGCGCGGCCGTGGGCGAGGAGGAGGTCGAACTTGTCGAGAACCCGCGTTACCGAGAGGGAGTTGCCGGCTCATTGTCGGCCGGGATTCGCCATCTGGCGGCCCAGTCAGACATAGAGGCCGCCGCGATCCTTCTCGGCGACGAGCCGGGCGTGTCGCCCGCCGTCATCCGCGATGTCGCCGACGCGTGGCGCGGCGGCGGAGCGCCCGTCGCGCGGGCTGTTTATCGTGACCGCCCGGGACACCCGGTCATTGTGGATCGCTCGCTCTTCCCCATGCTCCAGGGCGGCGAGGGTGACCGCGGGCTCAGCTCGGTTCTCGACCGACGGGGACTAGGCTTCCTACCGGTCCACATCGACCTGAAGGCTCCGGTCGACATTGACACGCCCGCGGACTACCGTCGCGCGATCCGGGACCGAGGCAAGGATGAGCGAAGAGGTAGGAAATGAGGGCCTGTTGAGGGTCCTACGGTTGGGGATCGCGATAGCGGTGATGTCGGTGGCGAGCGGGCCCGGCTGCCGGCCGGTGGCCGGCGAGAGCGATGCCGTGGACGTGACCTATGCCGCGTCGCTAACCGCGACGATGGCGCAGCTCGAACAGGGGTTCCGTGAAAGGAGCGGGCGGGCCGTGCGCGGCGACCCGAGGGGCTCCGTGGCCGGCGCCCACCTCATCCGCGAGGGCGTGTGGCGCCGCGACGTGTACATCACGGCCGATCCCGCCACCCTTCGGCTGCTCGGTCCCCACGACCCGGGCTGGGCCGTGGTCTTCGCACGGAGTGAGATCGTCATCGCCTACTCGTCGGAGAGCCGCTTCTCGTCGGCGCTGGACAGCGCGGGGCGCGGGGAGCTGGCCTGGCAGAAGGTGGCGCTTCGCGATGGTTTCCGGCTCGGCCGCACCGATCCGGACCTGGATCCAAAGGGCTACCGCGCGCTCTTCGCCTTTCGGCTCGCCGAGCAGCAGTACCGGCTTCCGGGGTTGGCGGACAGCCTTCTGGCCGGGCCGGCCGGAAGAGAGAGCGTGTTTCCCGAGGCGCATCTGAGCGCCCGGGTTCAGACGGGAAGCCTGGACGCCGGCGTCTTCTACCTGGCAGAAGCGAGGGCCCACGGCCTGAGAGTCGTTCGCCTGCCGCACATGCTCGGCCAAGGTGATCCGCGTGACACGGAAGCCCTGGGCAGGCTTCAGCATCGGACCGCCGACGGACGTGACTTTCGGGGCGCCCCCATTGCCTACGCCGCTACGGTACCGCTCAACGCCCGCGACTCAGGGGCGGGGGGCGACTTCATCGCATTCCTGCTTGGCGATGATGCACGGGCGGTCTTGACGGAGGATGGATTCGTGCCGGAGAGCTCGCCCCTCGGCGATCGGGAGCGGATGCCGAGATCGCTCTCGGCCCGCCTCAGTCGCTAGGCTGCTAAATTGCGGCGGCGGAGACGTTCCGACGGAACGTCTCGAGACTCTGGCGTGCGCCCTGGATCTCCTCCTCGGTGAACAGCCCGGCCTTCTGAGCTTCAAGGAGGTCGTCCAGCTGTGCTTCCGTTATGTAATCCAGCTCGACCGCGATCTCGCCGAAGCGTTTTTTGGGAAACTTGCGCTGCTCTCCCAGCACTCGAGCGACCTGTGCCGGATCGAGGGCGCGGCGCATGATCGCCACGGTCCCGAGAGCGAACTTCCTCGGAATCGGTACCTCGGAAGTCCCCTTCACGTCAGAAGCCCCCTTCTGGCCTGCGAAATCCGGCATCGTCACCTCACTGTCGGCCGGCAGAAACTCCGTTTCGTCTGCTGATCTCGATCCCTGAACCATCCAGGCCGAGTCTTCCGTTGCGGACTTCTGTGGCGACGGTATCGAAGGCTCGCCGATCTCCCGCACGAATCCCGGCTGTCTCGAGAAGAACACCGGTCCGTCGTCTCTCTCGAGCTCCGTCGCATCGCTCACCTGGATGACCACCTCGCTCGCCTGGGGAGCGGACCGCCGTGATCCGCGGTCGGCCGCCGCTACGTTGCGGGTCAGAGCACGCAGGCTGAGGAGGTGCAGGATGTACAGGCCGAGGATCGCGACCGCCATGGTGATCATGCCGTCCTTACGCACCAGGGCGACGACG
Organism: Gemmatimonadales bacterium; assembly: GCA_030600085.1. Lineage (GTDB taxonomy): Bacteria > Gemmatimonadota > Gemmatimonadetes > Palauibacterales > Palauibacteraceae. The sequence continues at coordinate 15,744 of JAUVMT010000019.1, forward strand.
CCGACGATGACCGTGACGGTTGCGAATACCAGGGAGTAGGGTCCGCTGTACGTAGCTCTTTTTTGCATAACGCTATCCGGACCGTCCAGTGCCACGCCCCACGCCCGCGCCAGGGAGACGGCAAAACCCGCATTATGCCGCCGTCGACGCCCCGAAGTCGGGTGCGAAGGGCTCGATCAGGGAGTGGAAGGCAGCAAGCGGTGTGCCTAATCCTGCACGGGCCCCGTGCGGCACCTGCAAGGGGCTTGGAAGTCGGCGGCGTTCGGTCGTATTCGGCTAGATCGCGGGGCGTTCCGAGGGAGGCTCGCGGCCCGACCAGATCTTCCATCGATGCACGACTTCGTCGCCGCTCGTTACCCAGTAACTATCGAAATTGTATGCCGTTAGACAGGCATGATTCGGGAGGAGGCGCAGGCGTGTCCCGAGCGGATAGCGTGCGTTGACGATTCCGTGCTCCTGAGAGAGCGAGACGACCCTCGACCCCGTCGCCAGTCGGCCCTGATCGTAATCCTCATAGATCTCGCCCATGCTCGGTGGGGCCGCTTCCGGGCCCGGATCCTTGGAAAGCGCGAGAGCTCC
>JAUVMT010000080.1 GCA_030600085.1 Gemmatimonadales bacterium
CCAGGCGTCATCTTCTGGACCTTCGAGACCCTCTACGGCCTGAACAGGTTCTTCCTCATGTTCGTGCGCGACGAGTTTCGGGTTCTCGGCGGACTCACCCTGTCTCAGATCTTCTCCGCCCTGATGGCAATCACCGGGGCGGCCGTGCTCGTCTGGCTCACAAGCCGAGGCAGCAGGGAGACGGCGTCGACCGGCTAAACATGGCCGCAAGCGCTTGCAGGGCATGGCGTTGAGGAGTCGCTCAGGCCTTTAGGCCGACTTCGCTCGCAGATTGCTTGGCCGATCACGCTAATTGCCTTCCAGGCGGGTGTGTTCTCGCGGCTACGAGCGCCATAGCTCGGAGGCCGGCGGCTCAAGGCGGCCAGGCATCCGAGCAGCGAGGCCGCGTCCGTGCCCGACGCCACCGCTCCCGCCAAACGGTTCAAAGATCTCACGTCCGACCCATGCAAACGTTTGCTACTCATGCACTTGCGGGCGGGATCGCGTAGCGCTCCGCTCCGATCTCCGACTCTGCGCCCGTCGGGCAGGTGTGGGCGAACAGCGGCGCTCTGCCGGGGAGGGCCTCTTTCCAACCGGTTTCTGCGCCGCGAATCGGCGCGAAGCATGCCGTATTGCAGCGGAGAATCTGAGATGGTGAACACGGGGTCGGGACGCAGCATTCCGGAGGGGAGACCGGAGACGGGCGGAGGCAGATGCGAAAAGCGCGAAGCACTTGGCCTGCGATCTTGCGCCGCGGGGCGTCCGGCCCCGCGGGATGGCTCGGCTTCGCTCTGGTGGGTCTTCTCCTGATCCCTTCCATTCTCCCCAGCTGGGAACCCGGCTGGCGCAAGCTGGAGCTTTCTGCGCCCGATCCGCCGCCCACTCTCCTCATCATCGAGCCACCGCTGATGGCCAAGCTTCAGACGCTCGCCGCGGGTTTGCGAGCCGAGATCGCGCTCTGCCTCTTCGGTTCCGTGCAGGGTGACACCGCACGGCTCGACGACTTCTACATGCCGGAACCGACCCTCTCTACGGCCAGCAAGTCTCTCGTTCAGCCCTGTCCGGAAAGAACGCTTGCCGTCTGGCACAACCACCCGCTCGACGGCACGTCCGGCTATTCGCTGAGAGGGACTTGGCGTACGACCCAGCCGGCGCGCCAGGCGCACCGACTGTGCGTGCTGTCCAAGACCGACATTCAGACCTCGGTTCGGTTCAAGCATCCGTTCGTGATCATCGGCGTCGACGGCGACACCTGGTGCTGGTGGACACGAGAGGAGGTCGAGCGCCTGGCCGAGAGCGGAGTCTGGCCGGGCCTTCCGGCTGCGGAGAGGCTGGTCACGCGGGATGGGGTGCCGCCATCGCAGCGACCGCTGGCCGGCGGCGGTGTGAGAAAGGGGAGAACCGGGCACAGCCTCGGGGTGCCCCAGTAACCGTAGGCTTCCTGGCGCGCCGGGTTCAACATCGGCGCCCTGCACCATTCCTCGGCGCGGCGCGTCCTTGCCTTTCGGAGCCACCGACCCGAGCCTGTGCGAATGCGCCGGCCACTCATAGCCGCCAACTGGAAGATGCACCTCGGACGCGAGGAGGAGGCCCTCGGCCTCGTGCGTCGGATCCGCCACCCCCTGGGCAAGATCGAGGGCGTGGACGTGGTGCTGTGTCCGCCCTTCACGGTCCTGGCCCTCCTTGCCGAGGTGCTGGGGCCGTCGCGGATAGCGCTCGGCGCCCAGAACATGCACTGGGCAGAGCAGGGTGCTCATACGGGGGAAGTCTCTCCGAGCATGCTGGCCGGGCTTTGTCAGTACGTGATTCTCGGGCACTCGGAACGTCGCGCCAGCGGCGGCTCGACCGAGGATGACGCCGCGATCAACCGGAAAGTGAAAGCCGCCTTCGGCGGCGGCCTGATTCCGATCGTCTGTGTCGGTGAAAGCGGCGAGCAACGGGAGGCGGGCGCGACCGATGACGTCGTGCGAGGCCAGGTCTCCTGCGCGCTGGCCGAGCTCGAGTTAGACCAGGCTCGCCGCTGCGTTCTGGCCTACGAGCCGATCTGGGCGATCGGCAGCGGCCGACCCGCCACACCCGCGGAGGCGAATCGCATCATTTCGCTGAGCGTCCGGGGAGCGGTGGCCGACGGCTTCGGTGAGGAGGCGGCGCAAGCGGCGAGGGTCCTATATGGCGGAAGCGTGCTTCCGGACAACATCGAGACTTTCACGGCCATGCCCGAGATCGATGGGGCCCTGGTGGGCGGCGCCAGCCTCGGCCCCGAGTTCGTGGAGCTGGTGCGCCGCGCCTCACTCCGCTAGCGTGACCTCGTCCACCACGCCGACGATCACGGCACGCACCGCGCCAGGGTCGATGCCGAGGATCTGCCGCGCGCCGTTCCCCTCGTCGAGCACCAGCACCGTGTCGCCCGGACCCGCCTGGGCTACATCGACCGCGATGTCGTAGTCGCCGCTCTTCCGGCCGTCGAGGTTCAGATGGTCCACCAGCAACAGCCGTCTGCTCTCCAGGTGGGGTGTCTTGATCGTAGCGACCACGGAACCGACGACCCGCCCGATGTACATGCTCAGAGGCTCCCGGTCGAGCGATGCCATCCAGCGGTGGGTCCGGGCAGGTCCGGCGGAACGTCGACTTCGTCCACGATCCCCGTGATCGCCAGGTCCACCGGCACGAACACCTCCGGTAGCGCCTGGGCTGCCTCGCGGCTGGCCACCATGAACACGAGATGGCCGTGACCGGCCTGGGCGGTGGCATCGGCGGCGACCTCCGGTTCGCCCAGCGGGCTCATCTCCCGGTCCAGCGGCTGGACGACGAGGAACTTGATGCCCTTGAGCCCCTCGTACTTTCGGGTCGCCACCACGGTTCCGATCACGCGCCCGAACTTCACCGCGCTCTCCTCGGCGCGCCTTCAAGAGGCCCCGGCGCGCTTTCAAGAGGCCTCGTCACAGGTCTTTCAACACGCGGGCGCTGAAGCGGGTCGCGTCCCACACGTTCTCCCACATATCGGTGTGCAGCTGTGAGATGACAACCTGTCGCACGAGCAGGTCCGGCCGCTCCAGCACGCCGACGCCGATCTCCACGGCGGCTTCCACATCGGCCACGAGCCCGGAGTAGAGGACGATACCTTTCCCGCCGAGACCGTCGGCCAAGCGGACCTCGACCAGGCGAACATCGGCCCCTTTTACGCCCGCATCAGCAGCGTGGATCGCCGAGGCGACCGTCGTCGTCTCGACGACGCCCAGAGCGTCCGTGGCGCCTGGCACCCGGCCGCCGCCGATGGCGTCCACGACCTCGGAATGAACGTTGGGAAGGAACACGAGGTCGAGGATCGTATCTCCGCCTATCTCACGTCCGGCCTCCAGCGACTCCTGGACTTCTGCAACGGTACCGCCGATCAGAACGAGGTAGCGGCCCGGCTGCACCGTCCCCGCCTGGAGGACGGCGATATCGGCCCGTTTGACCATAGCGTCGGCGGCCTTGATGCCGACGGCGATGCTGCTGAAGTCGATGAGAGCGAGGGCCGGTTCGATCATACGATTCGGAACGAGTCCTTCAGCACGCAGCGGCGGATCCGGCTGAAGCTGATGGGGTTGGTGAGCCCCTCTCCTGTGGGGCTGGCGATCGTGAAGGAGCAGAAGCCCTCGCCGCCGTAGCCGAGCCCGTCGAAAGACGCGCCGTTCTTGACGAAGATGCTGCAATCAATCTCACGGGCCATCCGGCTCAGATGGTCCAGGTTCTTTGAGTGCATGACAGCGGTGTGCCTGAACCCGTGCTCCGCGGGCTTGGCGAGATCGATCCCCTCGTCCGCATCCCGCACCCTCACGAGCGGCATGATCGGCATCATCTGCTCCGAGAAGACGAGTGGGTCGTCCCGGGCCACCTCCACCAGCACCAGCCGCACGTCGTCGCTCGCATCGATTCCGATCTCGGCCAGCAGCACGCTGGCGTTCTTGCCGATGAACTCGGCGTTCATCGTGCCGTGCCGTCCGGGTGGGGGCGTGTCCTTGAAGAGGGAGCCTCGCAGCCGCTCCAGCTGGCGGCCGTCGATCTCCACGGCCCCGTGCGCGCACATGGCGGCCTTGAGATCGTCGGCGATCGAGTCGGCGGCGAAGACCTCCTTCTCGTCGGTGCAGATGATGTTGTTGTCCAGCGAGGATCCCCTAACGATGTCCCGTCCCGCCTGTGCCAGGTCGGCGGTCTCATCCACGACCACGGGCGGGTTTCCCGGTCCGGCGCAGATCGCCCGCTTCCCGCTCTGCATCGCCGCGCGGACGACGCCGGCGCCTCCCGTGACCACCAGGAGGTTGACCTTCCTGTGCCCCATGATCTGGCCCGCGGTCTCGAGCGTCGGCTCGGCCGTGGCGCAGACGAGGTTGGCGGGGCCTCCCGCCTCGACGATGGCGTCGTTGACGAGCTGAACCGTGAGGTTTGAGGACCGCTTGGCCCCGGGATGGGCGTTGAACAGGACCGCATTGCCCGCCGCCACCATGCTGATGGCGTTGCACACCACCGTCGAGATCGGGTTCGTGCTCGGGATGATGGAGCCGATGAGCCCGTACGGCGCGAACTCGACCAACGTGAGCCCGCCGTCGCCGCTCCAGGCGTTCGTGTCGAGAAACTCGGTTCCCGGAGCCTTGTTCGCGTTGAGGAGCACCTTTTCGATCTTGTCCTCGTAGCGGCCCATTCCGGTCTCCGCCCACGCCTCGTAGGCCAGGTGTTGGGCGTTCTCGCGCATCGCCCGGCGGACGTGGGCGATCATCCGTTCGCGGACCGAGAGGGGAAGGTCCTGGAGCTGCTCGTACGCCCGGCGCGCGGCATCGACCGCCGAGTCCACGTCGGGAAACAGGTTGTCGCCGTGGCGCAGCTCGGTCGGGGCGGGCGGCGGCTCGATCGCCTGCTTGGGCTCGGGCCTGGGGCCGTGCCCGACCCGTTGACCCTGCCGCAGCTCGGACATTACGCGTTCGATGACCGCGTCGATCTCGGCCGATTCCATCATCCGTCGCGAGCCTTGTCGTACTTCACCTCGCCGTCGACCTCGAGGGTGTCGACGATCGCCATGATCACGCCGTCACACGGGCGCCGGTCCGTCATCTCGGTCTGCCGGGCGGCGCTACCGGTGGCGTACAGCACGACCTCGCCCATGCCGGCTCCGATGGCGTCCGCCGCGACGCGGTAGCCCGACGTTTTCTTCCCCTCGACGTCGAGCTGCCTCAGAACGAGGAACTTCAGGCCCTCCAGAGAGGGTTCCTTACGTGACGCGACGAGCGTCCCGACCACTCTTCCTAGCAGCATCGACCGTTATTTCTTCGAGCTCTTGGACGCCTGTCCTCCTTGCCGGCCCAACGGCAGCGTTCGATCCACATTGCCGTGCGGGCGCGGAATCACGTGAATGGCGACGAGCTCGCCGACCTTTTCCGCACCGCGGGCCCCGGCCTCGACCGCCGCTTTCACGGCGGCCACATCTCCGCGCACGACGGCGGTCACGTAGCCCCCGCCGATCTTCTCGTAGGCAACGAGGTCTACCTTGGCCGCCTTCACCATGGCGTCCGCGGCCTCGACCATCGCCGGATAGCTGCGCGTCTCGATCATGCCCAGCGCTTCGCCCGCACCATACTCCTCAGCCATTCGTTCCTCCCGACGTGGGTTGTTTCCTCATGCTCCACACATCATCCAGATCCAGTACTTGCTTCAGGTTCGTCGCTTCGTCTCCACCACCCGTCCCTCGACGCCCTCGATGGCGGCGACGGCCGCCCCATACCCGGCCATGATGTCCCGCTCCTCGCCGCCGAGGTACACCCGTCCGAAGCTTCCGAACGCTCGGACATCCAGAATGTTGATGTCAGCCTCCTTCTCCGCCTCGTTGGCGGCGAGCGACGCGTATCCGGCCGGCTCCACCTCGAGCACGTAGAGCGTCTGGCCGGCCAGCAGCATGTGACCGAAGCGCATGCGGTTGACCAGCTGAACCTGGTGGGCGTCGATGTTGCGGATAATCTGGCTCGACACGACCCTCGGCTTGATCCGGTCCGACTCCTGGACCTCCAGGGCCTGCAGGATCGCCGCGCCCGCCGCCCGGACTTCCGCCTGTATCTCGTGGTGGACCTCCAGCAAGCCGAACAGGCGCTCGACAATCTGCATGCCGGGCCGAACCCGGGTCGACTTGAGCGCGACGTCGGTGATTTGGTTGATCTCGATCCCGGGCGAGATCTCCACCCAGAGTGACGTGTCGCCCGGAAGCGGGAGGAACCCGCGAGCTACCGTGCCCAGGTATGCCGCGTGCTGCGGCTGGAGGCTGTCGAGAAAAACGTAGGTGCGGAGATCAACGGTCATGGGAGCTCCTCACGAGTCAGTTCCCTCCACGATCTTCACGCTCGCACTGGCGCCGATTCGGGTGGCGCCGGCTTCGACCATCTTCTGCACGTCCGCGCGGGTTCGAATGCCGCCGGACGCCTTCACGCCGATCTTGGGCCCGACCACGCGACGCATAAGCGACACGTCCTCGGCCGTCGCGCCTCCGGGGCCGAATCCGGTAGAGGTCTTCACGAAGTCTGCGCCGGCGACCTTGGCGAGCTGGGAGGCCGCGACCTTCTCATCGTCCGTGAGCAGGGCGGCCTCGACGATCACCTTCAGGATAGCCCCGCCGGCGTGTACCGCCGTGGCGACGGAGGCGATGTCGTGCTCGACGAGCTCGTAATCACGCGACTTCAGCGCCCCGACGTTGATCACCATGTCGACCTCTTTGGCGCCGTCGCGCACCGCTTTCTGGGCCTCGAACGTCTTGGCCTCGGTGGAGGTGGCGCCGAGCGGAAAGCCGACAACCGTGCAGGTGAGCACGTCGCTGCCTTTGAGGAGGTCGGCGCATAGCTTTACGTGAGAAGGGTTTACGCAGACCGACGCGAAGCCGTGCTTGCGCGCCTCGTAGCACAGCTGGGCGATCTCGTCGTGGGTCGCGTCGGGCCTCAGGAGAGTGTGGTCGATGAGGTGGCTCAAGCTCCTGTCGGCCGGCACGATGCCGAGGGTGCTGGCGACTCGATCGGCGCCGGCTTTGACCACCGGCTGCACGCGATCGACGTAGTTTCGGCGTGAGAGCTGGGTCTCGAGGCCCGACTCCTCTCCGCCGACGTCGAGACGGCCTTCCTCGACAAGGACCATCACCTCGTGCGTGATCTGCTCGATGATGCGCTCCAGCGTCGCGTCGTCCAGCTTCATCGCCCGAGACTCCCGGCGGGCCCGTGACTGCCCCTGCTCGAGCTCATGCCTTGAGGAACCGACGCTCGATGTCCATGATCTTCTCCACGCGCCGCGCGTGGCGCTCGCCGCCGGAAGGCGTGCGAAGCCAGGTCTCGACGATCTGTCGACCCAGGCTCGGGCCGATCAGGCCGGCCCCGAGCGTCAGGACGTTGGCGGCGTTGTGCTTCCTGCTGTTGACCGCCGTGGCCTCGTCGTAGCACATCGCCGCCCGGATGCCCGGTACCTTGTTCGCGGCCATGCAGGAGCCGATGCCCGCGCCGTCCACCAGGATTCCCCTCCACGCCTCGCCCCGAGCCACCAACTGGGCCACCGACAGAGCGATATCGGGGTAGTCGACGGACTCCGCGCTGTCGGTGCCGCAGTCCAGGACCTCGTACCCCAGCTCGCGAATCTGCGTCTTGAGCCTCTCCTTCAGCTCGAAGCCGCCGTGATCCGCACCGATGGCGACGCTCTTGGGCCCGGTGGGCCCCGGGGAGGCCGCCGGGCTGGCCGACGAGAGAGGCCGGACGGGAGCGGACGAGCCCGCGCCTCCGGCGGGCAACAGCGTAATCCTTCTTTCCATCGCGGCCTGCCGGGCCAGCGGAGTGACCATGGAGCTGATCGGAAGCCGGAACTCACCGCCGGATGGGACGTCCTGCAGGTCCTGTTGAGTAACCAGGGTCCGACCTTCGGGCCGGTGAGGAGACGTCTTCCCCACGGTCCGGTAGACGACCCGGCGAACCATCTCGCGGACGCTCTGCTCGTCGGTCATCTTCACCAGTAACGCCATCCGGAAGCGTCAGCCGTCTCGGCCGGCTGCGCTGCCTCGACCGGTTCCAGAAACGACTCTCCCGCTTCCGTCCTGAGCGCTTCCGCGGGTTCACGGCGTGCGTAGCTCGCCAGCAGCCGAAAATAGGAGCGAAGCTGGGCCACGGCGGCGTCGTACGGATCCACGGAACCTGCAGCCCGGGCCTGCATCACTCCCCCCTCCATCACGGCGAGGACCAATCGAGACAGGCTCTCCCGGTCGAGCTCGGCCGGGAGCCGGTCATCGGCGGCCACGAGCCATCCCTGGACGCCGCCGGTCCAGGCCGCGAAGTACTCTTCCATGAGAGCTCGCGCCCGCGGCTTTCTGTCGCCGAGCTCCAGAGCCAGGTTGCCGACGGGGCACCCTCTCGTGCATCCGCTGACCAGCAAGCCTCTCCGGTAAACCTCCAACAGGGCGAACACCCGCTCGATCGGGTCGGCGCTGGCGCCCTCGGCAGGCAGGAGGATGAGCGGCTCTAGAAGAGCGAGATGTCGCTGCAGGATGCCGATCAACAGGGCGTCCTTGCCCGGGAAGAAGTGATAGAGACTGCCGCTGTTGACGTCCGCGCGACGGAGTATCGTGGAGATGCCCGTCGCCGAGTAGCCCTGCTCGTGGAAGAGTCGGGCCGCCTCCTCCAGAATCCGTTCTCTGGTCTCGGATTTCGGCGTCATTTGATTGAGCAATCAATACACATTCCGGGCAATTCGACCGTGCCGATCACATGTCGAGAAGAGTGCGCCCATCTGCCCGACTCCCCGTGACGAGATAACCGAAGTGGGAGCCATGCCTTGATTGATCAATCAATCACAATTGACGAGGAATGTCAAGTCGCGTTTCGATTCGGCCGCTGGATCATGTGTCTCGAACCGACCTAATCGGGATCCAGCGCCCATGCCGGCGAGCGTGGCGTCCGAACCCTCGGTGTTGCGCCGGAGGGGGCCCACCCCTCTCTTCCCGGCCATTCTGGAACACTCTTGAGCACCCCATTCGCAGTGGAGGCAGAGGTATGTCGCTTCGTGGCTCGC
>JAUVMT010000054.1 GCA_030600085.1 Gemmatimonadales bacterium
ACGCTTCCACCCCACCGGCCGTCTCGGTCCAGCGGCCGATCAGCGAATCGGCCAGGATCTCCTCGGGGGTTCTCTGCGAGCCGTCCCGGTCCCCCGCCCCGCTGCCACCCGTGTCGCGCGGGCCGCAGCCGCCGCCGATCAGCATGGCGCTCCAGAGCGCGAGGAGCCGGGCAAACGGCCGGGCGGCGGTCACTTCTCGATCGGCGCCTGCACCAGATTGCCCCATTCCGTCCAGGAGCCGTCGTAGTTGCGCACGTTCGGGTAGCCGAGAAGATAGTGGAGCACGAACCAGGTGTGGCTGGAGCGCTCCCCGATCCGGCAGTAGGCGACCACCTCGTCGTCCGACGACAACCCGGCTTCCCCTTCGTAGAGGGCCCGGAGCTCTTCGAGAGGCTTGAAGGTCCCGTTCTCCTGCACGGCACGCCCCCAGGGGATGTTGGCGGCGCCGGGAATGTGACCCCCGCGCAGCGCGCCCTCGTTCGGGTAATCGGGCATGTGAAGCCGCTCTCCCCGGTACTCCTCGGGAGAGCGCACGTCGATCAGCGGCTTCCCCCCCCCTATGTGATCCACGACGTCGTCGCGGAAGGCACGGATCCGCGCATCGCTCCGATCGGGCACCGGGTAATCGCCTGCGGGATAATCGGGCAGCTCCGTGGACATCTCGCGGCCCTCCGCCTCCCACTTGGCCCGGCCCCCATCCATGACCCGGCAGCTCGGGTGCCCGAAGAGCTCGAACACCCAGAGGGCGTAGCAGGCCCACCAGTTGTTCTTGTCTCCGTAGAAGACGACGGTCGTGTCTCGCGAGATGCCCTTCTGGCTCATCAGGGCTGCGAAGGGGTCCGCATACAGGTAGTCACGTCGGAGCGGGTGCTGCAGGTCCGTGTGCCAATCGATCTTCACGGCTCCGGGGATGTGACCCATGTCGTAGAGCAGCACGTCTTCGTCGGATTCGACGATGCGCACATCCTCCCGACCGAGGTTCTCAGCCACCCAGGCCGTCGTCACGAGCTTCTCGGGGTTCGCGTAGGACGCCATTCGATCTTCGCTCAATTGGACCTCCTTGTGACCATACGGGGATAGCGGTGCGCTCTCCCCGGCTCCTCCAGCCGCGTACGGCCGAATGCTCTGGGGGCGGCCGGGCAGGCCGACCTCGACTTCACCCTACGAAGATTCCGGGGCGAACCGCCAGACCTCCGGATGTCCGGATGGCTCCGTCGAGAGAGCGCGAGGTCGAATCGGGGGATCGCCAGCAAAACCGGTGCGACGCTGCGGCGGTTCCTGCCTGGGGTCGCAGCACCGGTGACCGTGTCGGGGCGGGGCGGAGGCGTCCTCAGTCCCTGAGCCGGGAGAGAAGGACGCGCAGAGAGTCCGGTGAGAGGGGAGCCCTGGCCTCGATCAGGAAGCCATCGAGGACCAATGACTCAAGCGTCTCGTAGTAGGCCTGCTGCTGTCGCTGCGGCCTCGCCATCTCCGAAATCGGATCGGCTGCCGACTCGTCGCGCTCGTTCGCGTTTCTTCCCTCCTCCAGATCGCCGAACCGATCCTCGCCGAGAGGCGTCTGCCGGAGGTTGAGCTGGTGGCCGGAGGCAAGCTGTTGAGCCGTCCACACTTCCGGCGGCGCACCGGCCGCCCGCGCGTATACCGATAGGACGGGGAGCCCCTCCACCGTCTTGAGAGTCCCTCCGAGGAGTGCCTCGGCCTGCTCGCGGCGCACGGGCTGCCAGTCTGCCGGACCTTCGACGGCGCCGAGGCCCGCAGATGGCCGGCCGGCGAGGTCCCGCCGGGCCATCTTGGCCGCCTCCCGCTGCGGCTCGTGTTCCGCCCCCTGTTCCCGGTTCCTCATCTCGAGCCGCCGCGCGTCGATCTCTTCCGTGACGGGTGCAGGCCTGTCATCGGCCGGCGCCGTTTCCTCGCCGGCGGTCTCCGTCGCTACTTCGTCCATCGCCGCCCTGTAGCCCCGCCAGCGATCCGCGCCGTCCTCCTCGAGCTCGGCTTCCGTTGCGGCGTAGAACTCGGGCTCCCGCGCTGCCTGAGCGTTGCGACCCTCCTTCGGCTCGGACAGCGACTCGGCCGACCGGAGCGAAAATGCCTCGCCGGCTACTCCCTCGCCGCCGACGGGCCTCTCGAGCAACTCCGCAACGACCCGATCGGCGGACTGATCCGGGGTGCCTACCTCCTGCTTGTCCTGCAACGCGATGCTCTCCGACGGAGCCACCACGGCGGGCCGATCCACCATCCCCGTGCCGACCGTGCCGCGGGCCAGCCAGCCGGCCGTGAGCGCGACCGTCAGTGACGCGGCCCATGCCAGCGATCCCGGCCGCCGAAAGAGGCGACCGCTCGCCGCGTTCCTCCCGCCCACCGAACTCCTTCCGGTCCTTGTCTCGCTGGCTGTGTCTGAATCTTCGCGAGCGGCGCGCCGCTCCAGCTCTTCGAAGGGAGGTGGGGAGAACGAAGATGGCACCGCCGTGCCCAACAGAGACACGGCCTCATCTCGCACCAGGCGCGCTGCCTCGAGTCGAGCGCTGCAATCGTCGCAGTCGGCGATGTGCGAACGTGCCTCGACGAGCGTGGCGCCGTCCAGCGCCTCGACGCTCCCATCCAGGTAGGCGTGTATCTGCCCGTCAGTCAGATGCGACATTTCGCTGCTCTTGCTCGTTGTAAGCCGTCACGAGGCGGTTTCGGGCCCGGGAGAGCGTCGTGCCGATGGCCCCCGCCGAGAGACCGGTCTGCTCCGCGATCTCCGCGTAGCTAAGCCCGCCGTCCCAGAGCAGGAGAACCTCCCGGTCCCGCTCGCTCAGCGCGTCCAGCGCCAGCCGTACGGTCGCCGAACGCTCCTCCCGCTCCACGCTCTCCGAGGGCGCCGGCGAGGCGGGCGGATCGGCCTCCATCTCCGCCCGGATCAGCTTCAGGTGTCCGCGATGTCTCATGGCCGTTCGTGCCTCGTCGCGCGCGAGGTTGGATGCCACGGTGAAAACCCAGGCGCGCGGCTTCTCGGGATCGTGCCGGAGCGCCCTCACGAACGTCTCCTGGGCAAGATCCTCCGCTCGCTGCGCGTCCCACACCTTCCGGTAAAGGAAACGCACCAGATCGCTGTACATCGATTCGTACAAAGCCGCCCAGTCCGTCGGCATGCCACCTCGGCCGTGAGCTTCTCGAATGGTTCGTTGTCGCCCGGCGGACCGGGCTGCCTCGCGGCCCTTCGACCATGAGGACGTTCTTGCGGCCCGGGCTTGCACATCCCCGCGGCCGCGATGGCGGAATCCCTGCGGTGGGTTTCCGCGACGGCGGGTTGTGTGATTAGCGCTCCCGAACCGTCAGGACGCGCGCGGATGTCAGTTCGGTGCCCCCGGCCAGCTGAACCGACGCACTCAGAACGTATCGACCTTCCGCGAGATCCGGGATCTGGAGCTCCAGGTATCGCGACGCCGGTCCGGAACCTCCGCCCATCTGCTCGCGCCACTCCAGGCTCACGGTTGAATCGTCTTCCTTCGCCAAACCGAGCCATTCCGCTGCCCTGCGGAAGAAGCTCTTGCCGGGCTTGGTCAGCGAAACCTCCACTTCCAGCGGCGTACGCTCGGCAACGCCGTACAACTCCCACAACAGTCCGATGCGCTCGCCGCGCCGCACCGTCGTGGAGGAGCGCACGAGACGGAGCGCCTCCTCCAGCGTGCCGGGCGCCGCCTCGCCAACACCGGGCTCGAGCAGGATGATGTCGGAAAGCGAGGGCCGATCCGTTGGGGCCGAGAGCCGTCTGCCTACCCGCACACGGGCCGCGCGTCCGGCGGAGTCGGCGAGCGCCTCGATGCCCAGGATCCCTGGCTCGGCGCGCGTCCGCATCGTCAGCACTCCGCGGCGCGGAGCATCGTCGGAGACCGCGACCTCGAGCCGGCCGTGCTCGGCGCTGTAGACGAGGCCGACGCGGAGCGGCGTCTCGGGTGGTAGGGAGTCGCTGGCCCATTCGTACGCGCCAACCAGTAGCGCCGAGCCTCCGCGCCGGAAGACGGCGAGCTGATGATCGAAGCCCTGCTCACGCCCGTCGAAGGCGACGGCGTACGGCGGCTGGTACTCCTCCCGCGGACGTCGAGGCTCGAGCTCCCAGGCCGCCTCGAGCGTGGTGAACTCGGACATTAGCTCGGAGGGCGGAAGGAAGCGGAAGCTTCTGTCGGGGTCGTGACCGGTGATCGACGGCCGCTGCCGGCCTGGCGAGTACACCGGCTCGCGGCGCCGTGACCAGCCCTCGGGCCAGCCGTAGCGGACCAGCAGCTCCTCCAGATCGCGTCCCCAGTGGACGCCATAGGGGGAGTCGGCGCCAAGCTGCAGCCGGTTCAACACGTTGCGGGAGAAGTGTTCCGTCCGTCGCTCGTTCCCGGGCACCATGAACAGGGGGTCGGCCAGCCACCACGCACGCGTCTCGAAAGCCCCCCGCTCGACGCAGTCCAGGGCCTCGTAGTCGTCCAGGGCCTCGCCCTCGAGGATGTAAGAGAGATCTCTCCAGCGACAGCTCTCCTCGGAAGGCATGGCCCGAAGAGCCGTCTCGTAGGCCTCGTCGGCGCCGGAAAAATCGCCCAGGGCGTGACGCGCGTAGGCCGCGAGGGCGAGGCACCACCATCGTTCTGCCACGCAGCTTCCGGCGGCCGTTCGCGCTTTCTCGGGACGCCCCGCCTCCACGAGGTAGCGAATCCACTGGCCGACGATCCACCCTTCCCCGGGCGCCGCGCTGGAGTAGCGTTCCAGGAGCTGGATCAACTCGTCCCGCGCGACCTTCACCCGCGGGCTCTCGGGGCCGGGGTTCCAGGACGGATCTTTGTCGTGCCAGAGGCAGAACCGGCCGACGATTTCGTCGCAGCGTCCCGTGGGCCCGTTCCAGTATGGGAGGTTCCGGCGTCGAGTGCGCTCGAACGCCCGCTGGGCATCTCGAGCCGCTTCGAGGGCGACCCGCCCGCCCACGAGCTGTGTGTCGGGAACCGATGGCCGCGCGCGCGGTGCCGTGAGAGCCGCCACGAATCCGGGTTCGACAGGCCTGCCGGCGCCGGCTCCGCCGGAGTTGGCGAACGGCGCTGTGGCGGCGATCGCCGTCAGCGATACGTAGAGAGCTACGCTTGAGCTGAGCACAACCATCGGTGCCTACCCCTCCAACCTTCCGCCAGGAAAGATGGCGTGCGGCAGGATGGCGGGCCAAGGTGCGAGAACGCCCCCTCCGTGATTGAAGGGGCGCTCTGCGGGAAAGGATGCTCCTGGTGCGGCGCTATCTGGCCGCGGCGGCGTCTCCGATGACCTGTCCGTCCGCATCGATGTGACGGATGGTTCCGACCTCCCCGAGGGGACCTTCGATCCTCTCGCGGTCACCGACGATCACCCAAACGAAGCTGTCCGGCTCGAGCGTCGTCCGGGCCGCGTCGGCCACGTCCTCCAACCCGAGCGCACGGAGCTCGGCGGCGTACTGGCCGAAGTAGTCGTCGGGCAACCCGAAGGTCACGATCTCCATGACGCTTCCCTGAACCTCGCTGTTGCTCTCCCAGCGACCCGCCATCCGCCGCGTCTCGTACTCCTGCACCTTGGTCAGCTCATCGATCTCGATCGGCCGTGCCCCACGGATGCCCTCCAGCTCGAGGCGAATCTCCTGCAGCGACTCGGCGGTCTTGTCGGTCTGCACCGGAGCGAGGATGATCAACGGTCGCTGCGCTTTCGTGTCGAAGACCACGCTGCGCGCGCCGTACGACCAGGCCTTGTCCTCGCGCAGGTTCATGTTGATCCGGGAGCTGAACGTGCCGCCCAGGATGTTGTTCATCGTTTCGATGGCCACCTCGTCGGGATTGTCCCGCGGCGCGACGAGCTGCCCCGCGAGGATCACGGATTGCTGGGCACCCGGTCGATCCATCAGGTAGATGACCGGCTGGCCCTCTGCGTCGACCTCGGCGACGTTCTTGGCCGGCACGTCGGCGCGGGCCCAACCGCCGAAGAGCTCCTCTAGCCGGGGCACCAAGACATCCATCTTCACGTCACCGACGGCCACGAGCACCGCGTTGTTGGGCCGGAACCAGGTGGAGTGGAACTCGATGAGATCGTCGCGCGTGATCCGGGACACCGATTCCTCCGTGCCCGAGCCGGTCAGCGGGTTCGAGTACGCGTGCCCATCGCCGTACATGAGCGCTGGAAGGACTCGAAGCGCCATCGAGAACGGCTGCATCTTCTCACGCCCGATCGCGGCCAGCCGCAGCTTCTGAAGGCGCTCGAAGTCCGCCGGTGGAAATGCCGGATTGAGGCTCACGTCCGCGAAGATCTGAAGCGACGCGTCCAGGTTCTCGGTCAAGGCGGAGAGGGACACGCTCGAGTTGTCCAGCGACGAGCCCGTGGAGAGCCGCGTGCCGAGCAACGCCAGCGCCTCGCTGATCTCGAGCGCGGACATGGTATCGGTCCCCTCATCCATCATGTCCAGCGCCAGAGCGGCCGTGCCGGGCAGGCCGAACTGATCGCCCGCGAACCCTGCATCGACCAGAAGGCTGAGGCTCACCAGCGGCACCGCGTGCCGCTCTGCCAGGACCACCTCCATCCCGTTCGACAGCGTCGTCCGCTGCAGCGCCGGGAAGGCCACGTCCGGGGCGGGGCCCGGATCAGGGACCTGGGTCCGATCGACGTCCTGCACGGCGACCTTGAACTCGGGATACGGGTCGACCTCCAGGACGTACATGCCGTCGTCGAGCCACCTTCGGCTCGCCTCCAGCAGGTCCGCGGCCGTCGCGCTCGCCACCCGCTCGAGCCGCGTCTTGTAGAAGTCCGGGGCTCCCGCGTAGACCTCGCTCATGGCCAGCGCATCGGATTTGCCGCCGAAGCCTCCGATTCGTTGGATTCCGCGGACGAATCCCGCCAGGTGCTGCGTCCTGACCCGATCCATCTCGTCTTCGGTCGGACCTTCCTCGAGAAACCGCGCTACCTCCTCACGAACCGCGGCCTCCACCTCGGCCAGACCCTGACCCGGGCGCGCCGTAGCCTGGATCGCCAGCTGGCCGCCGATCTCGCGAAGCCGGACGAACGCCGAGACATCGGTCGCGATCTGATCGTCGTAGACCAGCCGCTTGTAGAGCCTGGACGTCTTGCCGCTCGCCAGCACGTCCGTCACCAGATCGAGGTAGGTGGCATCCGCGGAGGCCCACTCCGAGATGTTCCAGACCATGTAGATGCGGGCTTGAGGCACGCGGTCCTGCAGGGTCTGACGTTTCTCCCCCTCCATCTTCGCCACCCAGACCTGGTGCTTGGGAACGGGCGGTCCTGCGGGAATCCAGCCGAAGTACTTCTCGGCCTTCTCCCGGGCGGTCTCGACGTCGATGTCGCCCGCGAGGACGATGACCGCGTTGTTCGCACCGTAGTAGGTCCTGAACCACTCATGGACGTCCTCCAGCGCCGCGGCATCCAGATCCTCCATCAGGCCGATGGTCGTCCACGAGTAGGGGTGGTCGCTCGGGTAGGTAGCCTCGGCCATGAGCTGCCGCACAGGGCCATACGGCCGGTTTTCGCCCTGCCGTTTCTCGTTCTGCACAACACCGCGTTGCTCGTCGAGCTTCGCCTGGTCCACGGCGCCCAGCAGATGGCCCATGCGGTCGGACTCCATCCACAGCGCCATGTCCAGCGCCGGCGTCGGGACGTTCTGGAAGTAATTGGTCCGGTCGGGATTCGTGGTCCCGTTCATATCGGTGGCGCCAGCCCGCTCGAACGGCCCGAAATACTCGTCGTTGTAGTTCTCCGTCCCGTTGAACATCAGATGCTCGAACAGGTGGGCGAAGCCGGTCCGGCCCCGCTTCTCGTTCTTCGAGCCCACGTGGTACCACACGTTGACGGCAACGATGGGGGCCTTGTGGTCCTCGTGAACGATCACCGTGAGGCCGTTGTCGAGAACGAACTTCTCGAAGGGAATCTCCACTTCGTCGACCACACCGGCCCTCGCAACACTCTCCTGGGCGATCGCGGGCAACGGCATGACGAGGGCGGCGGCGGTGAGCAGGTAGGATATCGCACGCTCGGTTCGCATCTTCATCTCTCTCGTGTTCAGAAAGGTCCTCCGGGGGCTTCTTCCTCTGTCGCTCCCGCCGCCCCGTGTCATGGGGGAGCGATTCCGCGCGTTTCCAGATGACGGTCGCGGTAGCGAAAAGCTACCTCCGTCGTGACCGCCAGAACACTCGCCCACGGGTGATGTTCCGCACCGGCTTGCCACGCTGAGACGAACATGCTATGGTTTTAGCAGGCTGCTAAGTTCTTAGCACTCGACGACCGGCTCGAGGGGGATGGGAGGAAGGTGAGCTTCGTGAACAGGAAGCGGCGGGAGTTCGAGGCGGAAGCCGTCATGCATCTGGACGTCCTCTACTCCGTGGGGCTCCGCCTGACGGCGGGTGACGCCTCAAGGGCGGAGGATCTCGTCCAGGAAACCTTCCTGCACGCCTTCCGCGCGTGGCACACGTTCCGGGCGGGATCCAACTGCCGCGCCTGGCTGATGCGGATACTGCGCAACACCTTCCTGGATGAGTGCCGGAAGCAGAGCCGCTTCGTCTCCGATATGGAGCCGGAAGCGCTGCTCAACCTTCGTTCCGTGAACCCTTTCGGCGAGCCCGACACCGAGGTCCGCATGGTGGACGGTCCACTCGGGACGGAGGTAAGGCGGGCGATCGACGGGCTTCCACTCGTCTATCGCGAGACGCTGGTTCTGAGCGACCTGATGGACCTCGCCTACGTCGAGATCGCCGAGGAAACCGGCGTGCCCGTCGGTACGGTGAAGTCGAGGCTCTTCCGGGCCCGGCGAATGGTACAAATCGAGCTCGGAGCCTACGCGCTGGCGATCGGCTTTCTCCCGAACGAGCAGGCTCTGCCGGATACCTGCCGCCCGGCGGCTCCGGTCCGGTCGGCCGCCCGGCTCGACGACGGCCTCCAGACGGTCCACTAGCCGGCCGGCGGAGCGGTCCCTACTCGGTTCCGCCGGGCAGCCGTAGCGCCACCAGCCGGGCGCGCTGCGAAGCCCCGCCGACCGGAATCACCACGTACTGTGCGCCGCCGGCCTCGTAGGTCATGAAGTTCCCGGACGCGTTCCCGGGGAGCGGGATCTCGGCGATCACCTCGCCGGTCTCCGCGTCCAACGCGCGCAGGCTCGGGTCTGCGTCCTCCGTATTCAGCCACAGCGCGTTTCCACGAGGTGAAGGCCCGCGCATGCTCCACGGCCCCTCCTGGGCAGCCAGCAGCAGGGTCGGCGTCCGTACCACGAACGTCCGGTAGGGCCACCCCAGCTCGGGCAGGTCCAGGCCCGCCAGCGCCGGGTGATCGCGCGGCCCCTCGCCCATCGGGGTCACCCAAAGGTGCTCACCCGTGTTGAGGTCGATCGCCGTGATGCGCCCGTACGGCGGTTTTACGATCGGAAGCCCCTGCGGTCCTGCGGGCCCGACCTCGAAGCGGGTCCCGACGTAGGCCCACGGAGACTCGGGATCCTCGGGCGGTTCCGCCGAGAGCACCCACGGCAGCGTGTAGGACGGTACGTACAGGATCCCGTTGGTCGGATCAGTCGCCGCGCCCGCCCAGCTCGCGCCGCCGATGATCCCGGGCATCAGGATGGTGCCGCGCTCCGACAGCGGCGTGAAGATCGAGCCAAAGTCGTAGTCGGCGAGGATGGCCTCGGCCTCCGCCCGCAACTCGGGGGTGAAGTCGATGATGTCCTCGGCTCCAATCCCCTGACGATCGAACGCCGCCGGCAGGGTCGGGAACGGCTGCGTGGGTGATAGCTGCTCGCCCGGAACCGTAGGCTCCTGCGCGACCGGCCGCTCCTCGATCGGCCACACGGGCTCACCCGTCTCGCGGTCCAGCACGTACACGAACCCCTGCTTCGAGACCTGTGCCAACGCCTTGATCTCCCGTCCGTCGACCGTGATGTCGATCAGATTGGGAGCGGTCGGGAAGTCGTAGTCCCAGATCCCGTGGT
This sequence comes from Gemmatimonadales bacterium, assembly GCA_030600085.1. Taxonomy (GTDB): domain Bacteria; phylum Gemmatimonadota; class Gemmatimonadetes; order Palauibacterales; family Palauibacteraceae. The sequence goes on from JAUVMT010000054.1 coordinate 9,953, forward strand.
GCACCCCCTGAAAATGCCACACCCTCTCGCCCGTCTCGGCGCGCACCGCGACGATGCTCTCGGCGTAGAGGTTGTCCCCTGGTCGCTCTCCCCCGTAGTAGTCGTTGGTCGGGGTGCTGGTCGGCAGATACACGAGCCCGAGCTCCTCGTCGCAGCTCATGTGCGTCCACACGTTGGCGTTTCCGGCCGTCTGCCACGATCCCTCGCCCCACGTCTCCGCGGCAATGAGCTCGTTCTGGGGGATGGTCTCGAAGGTCCAGACGTGCCCGCCCGATCCGGGATCGAACGCGCGCACGTCGCCCGGCGGCATCTCCTCCACTTCCGGGTTGTCCCAGATCGAGGCGCCCACGATGACGCGGTCGCGGCACACGATCGGCGGCGACGTGACGCTGTAGTGCCTTCGGTCGACCGGACGCCGGAGGCCCTGCGTGAGATCCATGCGCCCGTTCTCCGCGAAGTCCGCGATCGGTACGCCGGTCTCCGCATCAAGCGCGTAAAGGTAGGCGTCTCCGGTACCGTACAGGATCCTCTTCTGATCTCCCGTGTCCCAGAAGGTCACACCGCGGTGGACAAACCCGAGGTTGTTGGGTGTCCCGTCCACGTACGACTCGGGGTTGAAGGTCCACAAGGTCTCTCCAGAGGCACCGTCGATGGCGGCCACCTGACTAAGCGACGTGCTCGTGTAGAGGATCCCGTCGACGGCGATGGGAGTCGCCTCGTTCCGGGCCGTGTGCAGCAATGTGTCCGCATCGATCAACGGCTGGTCGACGCTCGACCACGTCCACGCGATCTCCAGGTCGGCTACGTTCTCGGGTCCGACCTGATCGAGGGGGGAGTACTTCGAGCTGGCCTTGTCCGCTGCGTACTCGGACCAGTCGCCCGAAACCGACTCCGAGTCGTCTGCGGGAGCGCACGCAGCGAACCAGGTGCCGAGTGACAGGAGTACCCAACGCGAGCCGCGAATCGACATACCTCTGCCTCCACTGCGAATGGGGTGCTCGAGAGTGGTTCCAGAATGGCCGGGAAGAGAGGGGTGGGCCCCCTCCGGCGCAACACCGAGGGTTCGGGCGCCACGCTCGCCGGCATGGGCGCTGGATCCCGATTAGGTCGGTTCGAGACACCTGATCCAGCGGCCGAATCGAAACGCGACTTGACATTCCTCGTCAATTGTGATTGATTGATCAATCAAGGCACGGCTCCCACTTCGGTTATCTCGTCACGGGGAGTCGGGCAGATGGGCGCACTCTTCTCGACAT
>JAUVMT010000088.1 GCA_030600085.1 Gemmatimonadales bacterium
CGGGCGAATCGCGGAGCGCGAGAGGGTGAAGGCGAGGAATTGGTTCGTTCTGATGCGGCGCCACGCCACGCCGCTCCAGTGGATCTCCTTCTTGTCCCTCCTGCCGATTCGATCGGTCGGCCTGGTGCTCAAGCGGCTCGCCGAGGGCGATGCCTGGGCGGTTCCGGCTCAAGTCGCCGGCGTGCGGGAGGCGTTTAAACGCGTTACTCGACGGAGGCATTCCGGATGAACGGTGGCATCGAGGGCACCTTGGTGGTGCTTTGCATAGAGGTGGCGGACCCCAATCTCGTGGACCGGTGGTGTCGGGACGGGTACCTGCCGAACCTGGAAACTCTGCGCCGGCAAGGCTCGTGGGGCCGGTTGCAGTCGACCAACGACATATCCAGCGGCTGCATCTGGCCGTCGTTCAATACCGGCACGAATCCCGCCAAGAACGGCATGACCTTTCACCATATGCAGTTCGTCAACGGAACCTATCACATCGACAAGTTCGGTCCCGACGATGTGGGCCGAGACCCATTCTGGCTGTATCTGAACGAGGCCGGCAAGCGCTGCGCGATCGTGGACGCCCCCGTAACCGGTCCGCTGCCGGATTTCAAGGGAATCCAGGTGTTCGGCTGGGGCGTGGAGGCGGCTGAGCGGCACCGCTCCAGCGATCCGCCGGAGGTGATGGCTGCGGTCTTGAGCGAGATTGGACGTCACCCCCTAGGGGACGAATCCGACCGGCGCCGGTTCGTTCGGCCGGTAACTCGCGAGGAGCACGCCGACGTGGCCGAGGCGCTTCTCGAGGGAGTTGAGCTGAAGGGGCGCCTCTTGAAGTGGCTCTGGAGGCAGGGTCCCTGGGATATGCTTCTCGGGGTTTTCGGCGAGTCGCACTGGGCGGACCACGTCATGTACCAGGTGCTGGACCCGGGCCACCCGGATCACAATCCCGAGTATACCGAGGAGACGGACGGTCTCTTCCTCCGGCTCTACCAGGCACACGACGCGGCGATCGGCGAGCTGCTCGCCGAGGCGCCGGGCGCTACCGTCGTCGTCTTCGCGGGCTCAGGCATGAGACCGACCTACTCCGGCAACCACCTTCTGCCGGCGGTCCTTCAGCGGCTGGGATACGGGCCTGAGCCAGCGAGTGGCAACGGCAAGCCGAACACCTCCTCGAAAGCCTCCGAAGACTCGGAAACCTCGGAAGCCTCCAAAGACTGGGCCTTCTATCGAATTCGGTGGCTTCAGGACACCATACCCGCCCCGCTGTTAAGCGCGACCAGGCGGCTCGTCCCGAACCGCCTGTTTGAGAAGTTGACGCGACGCATCGCCTTCGCCGGTTCCCGATGGTCCGAGAGCCGGGCCTTCGCCCTGATGAACGATTTTTCCGGAAACATCCGCATCAACCTGGAAGGACGCGAGCCAAGCGGGGTTGTTGCCGCCGAGGAATACGAGACGGTGTGCGATGAACTGGCCCGCGAGCTCCTCGAGCTCGTGAACGCGGAGAGCGGAAAGCCGGCGGTTGAGCGGGTGATCAAGGTGCGAGAGGAGTACGAGGGAGATCGCATCGACGCGCTTCCCGACCTGGCTGTCGTCTGGTCGGCGGAGGCTCCGATCAACGGACTCCGGTCCTCCCGCATCGGGACCGTCAGGGGCGTGAATCCCGAACGTCGGCCCGGAGGGCATCATCCGGACGCGTTCGTCATTCTGTCGGGTCCGGGAGTGGCGGCGGGTCACGATCTGGACGAGGCTCACCTTCTGGATCTCGCGCCCACCTTCTTCCGCCTCATGGGCGTGCCGATCCCGTCCGATTTCGACGGAAAGGCCCTGGAAGCTGCGCTGGAAAGCGAGAAGCCCGCACGTGAGGTAGAATAGGCGGCAATCGGCCGCGCCCCGGTGAGACACGCCGGAGCGTGATGCGCTTCGCTCTGCCGCCGCTTCGTCTGGAGGTTAGCCACCCCATGAGCCGCCGGAGCTCGATCCCTCTGTCGCTCGCACTCGCGCTGACGGCCTCCATCATGGCCACTCCGGTTTCGACGCACGCACAGCGAGCACCCGGTCCGGCCGCACAGGAGTCCGAAGCAGCGCGGGACTCTGCGGCCGCGCAGGACTCGGCCGCGGTCCAGGATACGGCGGCCGTAGCGCCCGTCGACACGACGACGGTGGCCAGCTTCGGCCTCGCCATCGCGCCCGCGGACATACCCCGCCAGGCCGAGGAGACGATGACCGAGCTCCGGAACATCCGGGGCCGTCTCCAGCCGGAGCAGCAGCTCACATCCAGGGCCAGACAGGTCCAGGACCTTCTCTTTGATTTGCGGCGGAGGCGGGCGGACTTCGAGCGCCGCGGCGTCGATGAGCTCTCGTCGCGGGCGCTCGAGGACATGCGACAGGAATGGCTCGCCTTCCAGCTGCAGCTCTCCAATCGGCAGGGCAGGCTGGTCGTCCAGGCCGAGGACATCGTCGGAGAGCGGTTGCGTCTGCGGGAAATCGAGGAGGTGTGGTCCGAGACCCTGCAGTCGGCGGCCAGGTTCGACATGCCGCCGGCGCTCATCCAGCGCACCGAAACCGTTCTCCGGGCCACGGAGTCGCTGACGGTCCAGGTGCGGGACGAGCGGGACGTGGTCCTCACGCTTCAGGACGAGGTCTCGGAAGAGATCCTGGCCGTCGCGGAGGTGCTCGAGGAGATCGACACGGCGCGGGAGAGCATGATCGGGGGGCTGCTGACGGCGAACGAGCCTCCGTTATGGGTGGCCGCACGGACGCAGCGGGACCGCGTGCCGCCTGCGGTCCAGATAACAACCACTTTCTCGGAGAACGTCGGCCAACTCAGGACGTACTTCGCCCGCTCGAGGGCGACGTACGGCCGGCCGGGAGTATGGATTCAGCTCGGGATCTTCCTCGTTCTGCTCCTGCTCCTCTCCTGGTTTCGGTACCTGAGCCGAAGCTGGAGCTACGAGGATCCCGACCTCGAGGCGTCGGCGAGGATACTGAGTCGCCCGTTCTCGGCCGCCTTGCTCATGACGCTGCTCTTGACGCGGGAGATCTTCCCGACCGCCCCCCTCGTGCTGTTCGATCTCAACAAACTTCTGATCCTCGTCCCGGTGCTTCGCCTCCTCCCCGCGACCGCTCTGGCGAAGCTGCGATCCACGGTCTACGTGACCGCCGCACTCTTCGTGCTGGACTGGCTACGAAACCTCACCTATCCGGACTCGCTGCTCAACCGGTACTCACTCTTCGCGTGGACGATCCTCGCGCTGGTCGCTTTCGGATGGGTCGTTCGACCCAAAGGGACGCTCGCAACCATCGGGAGGGGATTCTGGCAGCGGGCCGTGCTGTTCCTCGGACGGACCGTAACGTTGGCGTTCCTCGCGGCAGGGCTGGCCAACCTGTTCGGCTACGTACACCTCGCCTCCTTCGTGTCGGAAGCGGCGTTGGCCGCCGCCTACTTCGCGATCGTTCTCTACGCGGGCTACCTGGTCCTCGGAGGCGCCTGGCGCGCGATCCTGAGGACCAAGCTGGCTTCGAACCTGAAGGCGATCCAGGTGCATACGGCGACGGCCGAGCGGCGGGGCCTGTTTCTCCTCAGAGTGGCCGCCCTCCTCTTCTGGATCCTGCTCGTCGCGTGGCTGCTTGGCGTCTCCGACACCCTCGTCGATGCGGTGTCGTCGGGGCTTGCGGCGGGCTTCGAGGTCGGATCGGTCACGATCTCCGTCGGGAGCGTCCTCGCCTTCCTGATCACCATCTGGCTCGCGATCATCATCTCCGGCATCCTCCGCGCCCTGCTCGCCGAGGACGTTTTCCCGAAGACACGACACGCGCGAGCGGCCGACACGATCTCCACGGTCGTCTACTGGGCGCTTCTCTTGATCGGATTCCTGTTCGCCGCCGCGGCGGCGGGGTTCGAGATCGGCAGGCTGACGATTCTGGCGGGCGCCTTCGGCGTCGGCATCGGCTTCGGCCTTCAGGACGTGGTCAACAACTTCGTCTCGGGTCTCATCCTCGCGTTCGAGCGGCCGATCCAGGTCGGCGACATCGTCGATCTCGGCACGCTCCAGGGCACCGTGAGCCGCATCGGGATGCGCTCGAGTATCATTCGGACGTTCCAGGGCGCCGAGGTCATCGTCCCCAACTCGAACCTCATCTCCAGCCCGATGGTCAACTGGACGCGATCGGACCGCCTCCGCCGGGTGGAGATCCCGGTCGGCGTCGCCTACGGCACCGATCAGAGAGAGGTCTTCAACGTGCTGATGGAGGTCGCCAAGGAGCACCCGGATGTCCTCGAGCATCCCGAGCCGTCCGTTCTCCTGCGAGGCTTCGGCGACAGCTCCCTCGACTTCGAGCTCCGCTTCTGGACGTACCGTTTCGACGGCTTCCTGCGCATCCAGAGCGAGGTGACGCGGATGGTCCTGGACGCGCTGAAGAAGGCCGGCATCACGATCCCGTTCCCGCAACGCGACCTCCACGTGAAGTCGGTGGCGCCGGGGGCGAGGGAGCCCGTGCCGGAACTGGAGCTTCCCACCTTCTCCGACCCGGGCGACGCCTGAGCGCACGCCCGCCCTGCGCCCCGGTAGGGTTGGGACGTGTAAGTGACATGACGGCAAATGGTTGCATGCCGCGTGGCGCTGCTGGGTGGACTCACCGGACGAGGCCCGGCAGGCGAATCGGACCCGGGAGCGGACCCCGGCAGGTGGGGCACTTCCCGACATCGTCGTTCGGTTTCCTTTACACAGGCTTCGGTGTTCCCCCGACAGACGGGATTCGCCCGCGCCGCTAACTTGGTTTGGGCTACGATCCGCGCACGCCGTAGCTACAGGTATCGCGCGCGTTTCCGGTGACCCACCGACCAGGTGTGCAGGGCTCACGACAGCCGGGACCGAGGACGGTGCCTAGGGCAACCGTGGGCGCGGATTGTCGATACGATGTCGCGAGAGATGTCGCGAGGGCGGCGCGGAGAGCTTGCCATGGTAACGGAATCTCCTCCTCTGACGAAAGAATCCCCTTCGGAACCCTCGGAGGCTTCCCGGAACATCCACCGGACTGGCCAGCACACCGTGGAGGTCGTGTCGGACTCCGGAGAGGGCGCCCAGAAGTGCGGGCAGATCTTCGGAACCGTCTGCGCGAAGATGGGGAACGGCGTCTGGACCGTGGAGATCATCCCGGCCGAGATCGAGCCTCCGGCGAGGCTTCCGGCGGGCGCCAGCGGCAACCGCATCCGGATCGGCACCGGGCCGGTGACCAACTGGGGCGACCGCACCAACCTCATGGTCGCCTTCAACGAGCAGGTGCTGCTCGCACGGCATCGCCTCGACGCCCTGGAGGAAGGCGCGGTCGTCCTCCTCGAGGACAAGTGGGCGACGCACGACGACGAGGAGATCCGGGACGAATGGAAGGCCGTCATGGAGGAGCTGTCGGCCTTCTCCTACCGGATCATCGAGGTCCCGATGGAGGAGCGGTGCCTGACCGTCGTCGAGGATCCGCGGCGGGGGAAGAACATGTTCGCGCTGGGCATGCTCGCGTGGCTGTACGACCTGGACCTCGAGCTCGTCAAAGACCAGATCGCCCATGCCTTCCGCCGCAAATCGGAGGAGGTCTACGGGCGCAACGTCCAGCTGCTCGAGCTCGGCGTCGACTGGGCGCGGGAAAACCTCGACTTCCGGATCGAGGTGCCGCGCGAGCCGACCGAGCAGGACATGATCGTCATGAACGGCAATCAGGCCATCGCCCTCGGAGCGATCGCGGCGGGGATGGAGCTGGCGGCCATGTACCCGATCACTCCCGCCACGTCGGTCTCCCACCACCTGGGCGAGGTGTTCGAGAGGTTCGGTGGCGTCGTGCACCAGGCGGAGGATGAGATCGCCGCGGCCGGCGTGGCGATCGGCGCCTCGTACGCGGGGAAGGTGGCGTTCACGATCACCTCGGGGCCGGGGATGGCCCTCAAGACCGAGTTCCTCGGGCTGGCCGTGATGACGGAGACGCCCCTGGTCGTGGTCAACGTACAGCGTGGCGGGCCGAGCACGGGCCTTCCGACGAAGGTGGAGCAATCGGATCTCTTGGCCGCGATCTTCGGCCAGCCGGGCGACGCACCGCACGTCGTGCTTGCCCCCGCCACGATCGAGGGCTGCTTCCACTCGATGATCACGGCGAGGCGAATCGCCGAGACGCTGCGCACGGTCGTCATCGTGCTCACCGACGCGAATCTGGCGACGGGAGTGCAGCCGTTCGCGCGTCCCGAACTGGACCCGGCCTGGCAGGCGCCGCCGCCCGACCTCTCCCCGGCGCCCGAGGGCACGCGCCCCTACGAATGGGATCCGCGGACGGGCCTCTCTCGTCGGTTCATCCCGGGACAGCCGGGCGGGATGTTCACGATGACGGGCCTCGCCCACGACGAGCTCAGCCAGGTGGCCTACAGCTCCGACACAAACCAGAGAGCGGCCTCGATGCGAAGCCGGAAGGTCGCTGTCTTCCAGGGTACGCTGAAGCCGCCGAAGGTGTACGGCGACGCCTCGGGCGGCCTGCTCGTCGTCGGCTGGGGTAGCACGAGGGGCGCGATCGAAGAGGCGGTGGACCGGGCGCGAGCCGAGGGTCTGAGCGTCTCCTCCCTCCACCTCACCTTCCTGTCGCCGCTCGAGCCCGGAATCCGGGAGATCTTCAGCCGCTTCAAGAAGGTGATGACGGTGGAGATCAACTACAGCGATGATCCGGACGCACCGTACATCACCGAAGAGAACAGACGCCGCGGCCAGCTCGCCTGGCTGCTGAGAGCACACACGCTCGTGGACGTGGGCTGCTGGACCAGGGTGCTCGGGGAGCCGCTTCGTCCGGGCGTCATCCAGCGGGTCATGCGCGCCAACACGACTGAAGGAGGTACCTCGTGAGTGCTGCCGGATGCTCGCTCTTTTGCTCGCTCGCCGACGACGAGCGCGAGTTCGGCATGGCGGACTACGAGGCCGCGCGCCCTCGCTGGTGTGCGGGCTGCGGAGACCTCGCGGTCCTGACCTCCATGCAGCGCCTGCTGGCCGAGGAACAGCTCGCGCCGGAGCGCACCGTCTTCGTCTCCGGGATCGGTTGCTCGAGCCGATTCCCGCATTACATGAAGACGTACGGGTTCCACGGCCTTCACGGCCGCGCGCTGCCGGTGGCGACGGGGATCAAGCTGCACCGGCCGGAGCTCGAGGTGTTCGTGGTGATGGGAGACGGCGACTGCATCTCGATCGGAGCCGGGCACTGGGTGCACGCCACCCGCTACAACATGGACATGGTGGCCCTCATGCTGGACAACGAGGTCTACGGGCTGACGAAGAACCAGTCCTCCCCGACGACGCCGGCCGGGTACGCGACGAACACCCAGCCGTACGGCACCTACCTGCCGGCCATGAACCCCGTGGAGGCGACGCTCGGAATCACGAACGCGTCCTTCGTGGCGCAGACGGCGGAATGGATCCCGCCGCACCTCTACGCGACCCTCAAGGCGGCCTACCAGCACGACGGCTTCGCCTTCGTGAGGATCCTCCAGCGGTGCCCCAAGTTCACGGGAGACCTCTTCCAGCAGTACATCCAGAGCCCCGATATGGTGGAGCTTCTGGAGCACGAGGCCGGAGTCGAGACCCCGGCGCTGCACGCGATCTACAAGAACCGGCGCCGGCATGACCCCGGCGATATCGACGCGGCGCGGCGGCTGGCGGAGATGGACGACGTCGTGCGACTCGGCATCTTCTTCCGCGACGAGTCTTTCCCTCGCTACGAGGAGACCCGCTCGCTCCCTTCCTTCACCGCGGAGGAAAGGATCTCGATCCTGAACGAGGAGTTCGACCGGTATGCCGTCTGAGGAAGTCGCGACAGCAGACGCCACGGACGAAGTGGATGAAGTGATAGAGGACTCGATGGAAGACTCGGTGGAGCCGTCGCAGACGCCCGAGGAACCGGAGCGACCGGAGGCGTCGACCGAGCCCGCACCGTCGGCCGAGGCGGAGCCCGAGGGCCCCGACGTGTCCGAGACCGCCGAAGAGGGAGCGGAGCCGGCGGAAGCAGCCGCTGCCGACGCGCCATCGGATGGGGACGAGGGAGAACGACTCGCGGACGCGGCGCTCGCCTCCGTGACGCGGCAGCGTGAAGCCTTCCGCTCGGCCCTCGCGCTCACCCTCGACCAGGTGCGAAACGAGCTGGACGTGCGGGCCGCGCGGGAGGACGGGACCGGCGCGCGAGCCGCTGCGGAGCTCGGCCGCTTCGCCGCCGGCCGGATCGATCCCGAGCGGTTCGCGGCACTGACGTCTGCCTCGGCGTCGGAGGACGATTCGTGGCTCGAGCCCGCCAGGCGGGC
>JAUVMT010000141.1 GCA_030600085.1 Gemmatimonadales bacterium
AAGATGCAACCGGCCGGCCGAAAGTCGGTATATTTTACGTCTAGGACCAACTCGTGGCCTGTTGTTCCGCGTTCCATCGATCTGTGCGATCTCACATGGCGAAGCCCGAAACGAAGCTGACGCGACCCGAAGTCTCCGGAGCCGAGAGCGTCCTCTCGCTTCTCCCCGAGGACTTCTTGGAGGTGGTGCGCGGCTACGAGGATCGTCTGGACCTCGAGCTCCTCGCCCTCGCCTTCCAGTACGCCAGCGAGAAGCACGCGGGCCAGAAGCGCCGCTCCGGAGAGGACTTCATCCGCCACTGCGTCGAGGTGGCGAAGATCCTCTCCGAGATCTACCTCGACTCTGTGAGTATCGCGGCCTCTTTGCTCCACGATGTCGTGGAGGACACGGGCACACCGATCGAGGAGATTCGCGACGAGTTCGGGCAGGAGATCGCGACGATCGTCGCGGGCCTCACGAAGATTTCCCGCTTCCGCTTCGGGTCTCTGGCGGAGCAGCAGGTCGAGAACTACCGCCGGCTGCTGCTGTCGATGGCCAAGGACGCGCGAGTGATCATCGTCAAGCTTGCGGACCGACTCCACAACATGCGCACACTGGAGCACCTGCCCGAGGAGAAGCGCCGGCGTGTCGCCCTCGAGACGCGCGAGATCTACGCCCCCCTCGCTCACCGGCTGGGCATGGCTCGAGTGAAATGGGAGCTCGAGGACCTGGCCTTCAAGTTCCTCGAGCCGGAAGAATACCGGGAGCTGGTGCGGAAAGTCGCCAGCAAGCGGAGCGAGCGGGAAGGGCTGATCGGGCGGATGGAGGAGCCGCTGCGCGCCGAGCTCGAGGGTGCCGGAGTGGAGGCCGAGGTCTACGGCCGGCCCAAGCATCTGTGGTCGATCTATCGGAAGATGGTGAAGCGGAACAAGCCGTACGAGGAGATCTACGATGTGCTCGCGATGCGCGTCGTCTTGGCCAACGTCCGGGACTGCTACCACGCGCTCGGCGTGATCCACAACAAGTGGACGCCGCTCACCGAGCGCTTCCACGACTACGTCGCGAGTCCCAAATCGAACCTGTACCGAAGCCTCCATACCACCGTGTTCGGTCCCGGCGGCCGTTTGTACGAGATCCAGATTCGAACCGCCGACATGCACCGGACGGCGGAGTTCGGTATCGCCGCCCACTGGCGCTACAAGGAGGAAGTCGGGCGCGAGGACGAGCTGGACGAGCAGCTCGCCTGGTTCCGGCAGGTCCTGGAGTGGCAGCAGGAGACGCGAGAGCCCGAAGAGTTCATGGAGTTCCTGAAGATCGACCTCTATCAGGACGAGATCTTCGTCTTCACCCCCGCGGGCGACGTGAAGCAGCTACCGAAGGGCGCCACCCCGATCGACTTCGCCTTCGCCGTCCATACGGAGGTGGGCACGCGGTGCGCGGGGGCGCGCGTAAACGGCCGGATCTCGCCGCTCTCCCGAGCACTGCGCAACGGCGATACGGTGGAGGTCATCACCTCCGACTCCCAGACCCCCAGCCGGGATTGGCTGGGTTTTGTCCGGACGAGTCGGGCACGGAGCAAGATCAACCAGTGGATCCGTCGGGAGCAGTACGAGTCGGCGGTCCATCTCGGCAAGGAGATCCTCAACCGCGAATGGAAGAAGCTCCGGAGGAGACCGGAAGAGGAGCAGCTCGCCGAAGCGGCACGGGGGCTGGCGCTCGAAGGCGGAGCCGAGGGGCTCTACGCCGCTGTCGGTCGCGGGGATCTGGGGTTGACCAAGGCGGTTCGAGCCGTCTTCCCCGAGGAACAAGGTCCGGCCCGTGACCGGGCGGCCGGAACCTTCGCCAAGCTCGTCGACCGCGTTCGCACGAGCCAGAAGGGTATCCGCATCCAGGGGATGGATAACCTGATGGTCCGTTACTCCCAGTGCTGTCAGCCGGTCCCGGGGGACGACGTGATCGGCTACATCACCCGCGGCCGCGGAGTCTCGATACACCGCAGCGACTGCCCGAACGTCCTCAACCTCGCCGACCGCCCGGAGCGTCGGGTGGACATCGAGTGGGACACGGACGAGAGCCAGCGGTTTCTCGTCCGCCTTGTCCTCGAAGGGACCGACCGCCACGGTCTGTTCGCCGACATCGCGCGCTCGATCTCCGATACGGGGACCAACATCCAGTCGGCCGACATCCGCTCCGTGGAAGGTGGCATGCAGGGCCAATTCGTGGTCGAGGTGGAGAACCTCTCCCACCTCAAGAAGGTCATGAAACAGGTGCGGCGGGTGAAGGGCGTGATCGCCATCGAGCGGCGTGAGAGCTTCGGCGAGAGCGATTTGACGATCGAAACCATCTGAAGATCGGGCGCGTGACGTGCCGAAATCGGCTCGTCGCACCGCGGTCCCAGCTTCCCAACGCCGTGAACCAGACCTTCGATCTCCAGCTCCCATTCGAGCCTACCGGCGATCAGCCGAAGGCGATCGTCGAGCTCGCCCGCGAGTTCGGGAGAGGCGAGCGTTGGCAGACGCTCCTGGGCGTGACGGGCAGCGGCAAGACCGTGACGATGGCTGCGGTCATCGCCGAGCTCGGCAGGCCGGCCCTCGTGATGAGCCACAACAAGACCCTCGCGGCACAGCTGTACGGGGAGCTCAGGCACTTCTTCCCCCACAACGCCGTCGAGTTCTTCATCTCCTACTACGACTACTACCAACCGGAGGCGTACGTACCGGCGACGGACACGTACATCGAGAAGGACGCGTCGATCAACGAGGACATCGACCGGCTGAGGCTCCGCGCCACGTCGGCTCTGATGGAGAGGCAGGACGTGATCGTGGTGGCGTCCGTTTCGGCGATCTACGGCCTGGGGCACCCGGCGGAGTATCGAGCGCTCATGCTAACGCTCGAGCGCGGGCAGCGTATATCCCGCCGGGAGATTCTGGAGGGTCTCGTCCAGATCCAGTACAACCGGAACGACCTGGACTTCAGCCGCGGCACGTTCCGGGTGCGCGGCGACGTCATCGAGGTGCTGCCGGCCTACGAAGAGCAGGCGGTCCGGTTGGAGCTCTGGGGCGACGAATTGGAGCGGATCTCGAAGACCGATCCGCTGACCGGAGAGACCATCGCGACGCTGGATCGGGCCGCCATCTACCCGGCCACCCACTACGCGACAGGCTTCAGCCGGCTGCAGACGGCGATCGATACGATCGGTCGAGAACTCCAGCAATGTCTTCCGGAGCTACGCGACGGCGGGAGACTGCTCGAGGCCCAACGACTGGAGACTCGGACGAAGTTCGACCTGGAGATGCTGCGCGAGCTCGGGATCTGCCCGGGGATCGAGAACTACTCGCGGCACCTGGATGGTCGCTCTCCGGGAGAGCGCCCGTATTGCCTGCTCGACTACTTTCCGGACGATTTCCTCTTCATACTGGACGAGTCGCACGTCTCGGTGCCGCAGCTTCGGGCGATGTACAAAGGCGACCGGAGCCGGAAGGGGACGCTCGTGGAGCACGGTTTCCGCCTCCCATCGGCGCTGGACAACCGGCCGCTCAGCTTCGAAGAGTGGGAGGAGCTGGTTCCCCGAGCGCTCTTCGTGAGCGCCACGCCCGGCGATTACGAGCTGGAACGATGCGAGGGAGTCGTGGTCGAGCAGCTGATTCGGCCCACCGGGCTGTTGGATCCCGAGGTGATCGTGCGCCCCGTTCGGGGCCAGGTGGATGATCTGCTCGAAGAGATCCGGGCTCGGACGGGACAGGCCGAGCGGGTGCTGGTGACAACGCTCACGAAGCGCATGGCGGAAGATCTCACCGATTTCCTAGCGGACCGGGGCGTACGAGTGCGGTACATGCACTCCGACATCGGCGCCATCGAGCGGGTGGAGATTCTCCGGGACCTGAGGCTGGGCGTGTTCGATGTTCTTGTCGGGATCAACCTGCTCCGTGAGGGTCTGGACCTCCCCGAGGTCTCGCTAGTAGCGGTGCTGGATGCGGACAAGGAGGGGTTTCTCCGCTCGCACCGCTCCCTGGTGCAGACGATCGGGAGGGCTGCGCGCAACCTCAACGGGACGGCGGTCCTCTACGCCGATCGGGTCACGGACTCGATGCGCTACGCGATCGAAGAGACGGAGCGGCGTCGCCGCGCCCAGGCCGCCTACAATCGCGAACACGATATCGAACCCCGCTCGATCATAAAGTCGGTGGAGGAGATCCGCTTCACGACGGCTGTCGCGGACGCTGGGGATCGGAAGGAGCCGCGGGTAGCCGAGGTGCTCTCGGCCTATGGTGAGCTGGAACCGGAAGCTCTCGTCGAGCGGCTGGAGGCGGAGATGAAGAGTGCGGCCGAGCAGCTGGACTTCGAGCAGGCCGCTCGGATTCGCGACGAGCTGTTCGAGATCAAGGCGGAGCTCGAGCCCGCGCGTCGGTCCCGGTCTCCTCGCAGCCGCATCGGTGCCCTGCGGCGAACCGGTCGCTGAAATGGTGGCCCGGAGCGAGAAGAGTCGGAGCCTCGGCGGGGAGGTTCAGCGAGTCGTGAGCGAAGCCCAGCTTCGATGCTGGGCCGCTGACCTCGGGCGTCAGGCCGTTCGATACGGTGCGTTCGTGGCTTTGTACGGCACGCTGGGATCGGGGAAGTCCACGCTCGTCCGCGCCTCCTGCCGAAGCGCCGGGGTCGTGGGGCCGATCCCGAGCCCGACCTTTACGCTCGTGAATCGCTACCGCCTCCCGGACGGAGGATTCGTGCACCACGTGGACCTTTACCGGATCGAGTCCGAAGAGGAGGTATGGGAGCTCGGCTGGCAGGAACTGATGGCGCGAAGCGGTCCCGTCTTCGTCGAATGGGCGGATAGGGCCGAAGCGCTACTGCCGGACGATCGGTGGGACATCCACCTCGCCTTTGCCGAGAGTTCCGATCGAAGGAGGATCTCGGCGAAGACGCGGGGCGCCGCACCCCGGCTGCCGGCCTGACGCGATGCTCATCCTGGCCCTCGACGCGAGCACGGACATCGGATCGGTGGCGATCGGAGACCGAAGCAGCATCATCGCCGCTTCGACCCTTCCCGCCCAGGGAGCCCACTCGGAGTCGATGCTGCCTGCGATTCGAGACCTCCTGACGAGGGCGGACGTTGCCATCGGCAGTCTGGAGGGGATCGCTGTCGGATCGGGCCCAGGGTCCTTCACCGGTCTTCGCGTCGGAGCCGCCCTCGCCAAAGGGCTGTGCTTCGCCCGCGGGCTTCCGCTCTACGCCTACTCGAGCCTCTCCGCCGTCGTGGCCGGCATACCGGTCGAGGGAAATGCGTGCGCGATGTTCGACGCGAGAGGCGGACGCGTCTTCGCCGCCACTTACGAGTCGTCGATGCCGCTGGTCGATCTCGCAGCCCCCCAAGTATGGACGGTACCGGAGCTGATCACCGAGCTTCAGCCGCTCGACACCTGGACCTTCGGCGGTGACGGTGCGATGCGGCACGAAGACCTGATCGTAGCGGCGGGAGGCCGGTTGTTGCCGGAACACCTTTCGAGGCCTCGCGCAGAAGCTCTGTTGCACCTGACCCGCGAGCGGCCCGAGGGCCGGGTCGGGGACGTCCGCTGCTGGCAGCCCGAGTACCTCCTTCCTTCCGCGGCGGAGCGGCTGTCGGATCGCCGGGTGCTACGGTGAGGCAGCTCGGCCCGCGGTGGTTCGCCAGGACGCACGGACCCGTGGAGGAAGGGGCCAAGTCGCCGGCGGTCCGCCGCATGCGCCGCCAGGACCTTCGCGAGGTGGCCGAGATCGAGCGACGGTCCTACTCGTTGCCCTGGTCGGCCTTCACGTTTCGATCTCTCCTTCGCCGATCGAATACGGTCCTTCTCGTCGCCGAGGAGAACAAGGGCGTCGCCGGCTACGCGGCGTTGTGGCTGGCGGCGGATGAAGCGGAGCTCGGAAACCTGGCCGTAAGACCGGGACGGCGTGGGCGGGGAATCGGACGTACCCTGCTTCGCCACGTGCTCGAAGAGGCCGTTCAGCGCGGAGCGCAGGCGGTATTCCTGGAGGTACGAGAGAGCAACGCCGTGGCGCGGCGCCTCTACGAGGCGTCCGGATTCAGGATCGTCGGTTCACGCCCGGACTATTACGCGTCGCCGCGCGAAGACGCCCTCGTCATGCGTCTCAGCCTCGATCGGCTCTCGTTGACAGTCTCCCAACCCGGCCGTTAATCTTGCGCTCTCTCGACGTTTCACGAGCCCCTCTATCTTCGGATGTGAGCCGCATGGCGCGTAGCCTCAACAAATCGATGCTGATCGGAAACCTCGGGGCCGACCCCGAGGTGCGAACCACGCCCGGGGGTACCCGGGTCGCCACGCTCTCGGTCGCCACGAGCAGGACGTGGACCGATCGCGGCGGGAGCCAGCAGGAGAAGACCGAGTGGCATCGGGTCGTGGCCTGGGACCGGCTGGCCGAGATCTGCGAGCGCTATCTGAAGAAGGGCGATCGCGTCTACGTGGAGGGCCGGATCGAGTATCGCCAGTGGGAGGGG
>JAUVMT010000052.1 GCA_030600085.1 Gemmatimonadales bacterium
CCCCGGGGCAGGGGCGGAGGCCGGGAGGGCGCGGCGAGCGGCCTCCTCAGGACGCGGAAGACGAGGCTCCGCCTGAGGGAGGCGAGCGGCCGGCCGAGCCACTGGAAGGAAGCGAACAGCTGCCCGAGCCGCCCGAAGGCAATTAGCGAAAGCGAACCGGGAGGGCGCGGCGATTGCCCGCACGCACGCCCGCGGCTTATACATGAGGCTTGTCTCTTCCCGCTCTCACACCACAGGAGGTACTATGAGGATCCGAGCTGCCGTATCCCTACTGTTCGGCCTCACCCTGGCTTGGACGACTTCCCTGGCCGCCCAGACGCCTGAGCCTCTGGAGAAGATTGCTGAGGATTGGGAAGCTGCTTTCAACGCCGGTGAGATCATGAAGGTCGTGGGCCTCTACACGACGGACGCCAGGAGAGCTCCGCCCGAAGCCGATCTGATCAGGGGCCACGACGAGATCATGGCCAACCTGGAGCTCTTCGCGGGCTCCCAGATCAAGATAGCCGCGGCCGGGGGTATGCTGGGCGACGAGGCCGGCGTAACGTGGGGCACCTTCGAGATCTGGCAGGGAGGTCAATTGGTGGACGAGGGCCGCTGGATGAACGCCGTCAAGATGACGGAGGGCGGCTGGAAGATCCACCGGGACATCTGGAACTCGTCGATACCTGAAGAGGAGGCCGGCTGCATGTAGGCAGGAGGAAGATTCGGGTCGCGGGGCGCTCGGCCCAGGGCCGGTTCAGAGAAGCGTATCGCTCAACGCCGGCAGCACCTCGCCGGTGCGCCCGTGCACCCTCACACGGGCGATCTCGTCTCCCCGCGTGCTTCCGAGGTTGACGATCCCGACGGGCACGTTTTTCTCGGCGGCTCCGAGGACAAAGCGGTAGCCCGAGTAGACCGCCAGCGAGGAGCCGACGACCAACAACACGTCGGCTCCCTCGAAGAGCTCCCACGCAGCCTCCACACTCTCCTTCGGAACGTTCTCGCCGAAGAAGACGACCGCAGGCTTCAGAACGCCTCCGCAACAAAGGCACGAAGCCACCCGGAACGTTCTCTCCGCGTCCGCGGACAGCTCGACATCACCATCCGGCGCCGACTCCGCAGCTTGGAACATAGGCGGAGCTTCGGCCGATTCGCTCCAGTCGGGGTTGAGGTCGACCAGGCGCCTCTGCAAGGCGTCGCGTCGCTCCGACGCATCGCACTCGAGGCAAGCCACCTCTGAGAGGTTGCCGTGCAGCTCCACGACCCGGCGGCTTCCGGCCGCCTGGTGCAGGCCATCGACGTTCTGGGTGACGACCCCCCGCACCATGCCGGTCTTCTCCATCTTGGCCAGCGCCTGGTGACCGGGGTTCGGGCGGGCACTCGCGACACGCTGCCAGCCTACGGCGCTCCGAGCCCAGTAGCGACGTCTGGCCACCGGATCGCGGACAAACTCCTGGTAGAGTGTCGGACGCCGGATCTTCCGTGAAGCGGGACCCCGATAGTCGGGGATGCCGGACTCGGTGCTGCACCCCGCCCCACTCAGCACCAGGACGCGTTGGCCATCGAGTAGATCGGCCAGCTCACAGAAGGATCGGGTCAGCATGACCCGGTACTACCGACTTGCGGAGGGGTCGATCCGTCCGCCGATTGCCTCCACTTCGAGGGTGTGGACGATCGAGTAGCCCCTGGCGGATTGAGGCGGCCGATGAGCACGGAACCTCTGTTCAACAACCTGATCGGCGTGATGGCCGTGATCACGATGATCCCCGTCTTCTTCCTGTGGCTGGAAAAGAAGACGAGCTGGAAGGTCTTCGACTACCTTCCGGCCATCATCTGGATCTTCCTGACACCCATCCTCCTCAGCAACCTCAACGTGATTCCCAAGTCATCTCCGGTCTACACGACGTTCCGATCCTTCGCCGTGCCGATGTTCATCGTCCTCATGCTGCTGGACATCAACATCCGGGAGACGATGCGGGTGGCGTGGCGAGGGGCCGCCGTCATGACGATGGGCTCGGTCGGCGTCGTCATCGGCTGCGTCGTGGCTTTCTTCTTCTTCAGGGGGTCCCTGCCCGACGATTCCTGGTCCGGGTTCGGAGCTCTGGCCGGAAGCTGGATCGGCGGGACCGGCAATCTGGCCGCCGTGGCCGAGAGCCTCGACACACCCGAATCGATGGTGGGCATCGTGGTCATCGTCGACAACTTCGTCTATCTGGCCTACTTCCCCCTCATCCTCACCTGCAAGCGGTGGGCGGACTCGTTCAACCGCTTCACCGGAGTATCCCAGGAGAGCATCGACCATATCACCGCAGCGGCCGCGAATGTGGAGAAGAAGACGCACGAGGTCCACTTCAAGGATCTCCTGACCCTCGTAGGCTTCGCGTTCACCGCCATACTGATCGCCAACGTGATCGCCGGCTTCCTGCCGGAGCTGCGGCCCGTCCTGACCGTCAGGACGTGGGCGATCCTGCTCGTAACCACGATCGGCATCGGCCTGTCGGCGACGTCGCTCAAGAAGGTCCCGGGCACGGAGCC
Organism: Gemmatimonadales bacterium; assembly: GCA_030600085.1. GTDB lineage: Bacteria > Gemmatimonadota > Gemmatimonadetes > Palauibacterales > Palauibacteraceae. The sequence continues at coordinate 2,515 of JAUVMT010000052.1, forward strand.
GCTCGCCATGATGCTGGTCTACATCTACATGACGATGATCGGGGCGCAGGCAGATCTGTCCCAGCTCGCCGGGGGCCAGTGGTTCCTGGTCGCCGGCTTCCTGGCGATCACGATCCACCTGGTTTTCATCGTCATCGGGGCGAAGATCTTCCGGCTGGACGTGAGCATGGCGGCGGTCTCGAGCGTCGCGGCGGTGGGAGGTGCGGCCTCGGCCCCCGTGGCCGCGGGCTATCACCGGGAGGAGCTGGTGCCGATCTCGATCATGCTGGCGCTGATCGGCTACGCGCTCGGCAACTACCTGGGCGTGGCCACGGCCTACCTGAGCAGCCTCCTGCTATAGCGAAGCTCCCGGACTAGAGGTCCAGCCCGAACCCCAGGATCACCGTGAACCGCGTGAAGCTCGCCGTCGCCATCCGGTCATCGGGAGGCCGCAGGCCGGGCAGCAGGGTCAACGGATCGAACGGCTCGCTTTGCCCGAACGAGAAGACCGCGCCAATCGTGAAGTCGGATCGCTCGACCGTGAAGGTGCTGCCGAGCGAGACGTGATAGAGGTCCCACCGGGAGACCGTGGATGTAAAGTCACTGCCTTCGACCTCGGTGGGCCGGGCGCTGAAGTCGGTCCGGAACCCGCCGTATCCCCCGAGCAGATCGCTGAACGTGTACTCGATCCCGACGCCGGCGTTGAAGACGCCGTCCAGCTGCTGGGAGATATCGAACGAGAGCGTATCCCCGCTCTCGGGCGACACGAAAGGCTCGGAGTCGATCACGTCGTACTCCTGGACCTCCGCGAACCACTCGGCGGCGAAGTGCACGCGTCGGCCCTCCCCGAACGAGTACGCTCCGCCACCCCCGATCGAGAGGGGCGTCTTGTAACGTGCCGGCAGGTCCTTCTGACTCGTCGTGACGATACCGCTGGAGACGCCGGGATCCTCCTGTTCTACGATAAAGGTGCTGTCGTAGCCCACATCGCCGCTTCCGCCCAGCGAGAGACTGGGGGAGGTGACGTTCACGCCGAACTGCCACCGGTCGATGATCCGGTTCACCCCGAGCTTCCAGAGGATCCGCCACGCGGTGTATCGGAAATCGCGGTTCTGCAGCGCGATGAGCTCCTCATCCTCGAAACTCCGCGCCTGAGCCAGTGTTTGGAACTCGGTGCGCTGCGTGCGCACCGCGATGAACTGACTGACGCCGAAGCCCCATGGGCCCAGCATCCGCGCCCAGGTCAGGCCGCCCCAGGAGTCCGTCAGATCCTGGTCCATCCGCACGTCGCCGGCGACGTCCTCCAGTCCGGGGCGGCCGATGTCCTCCCCTGAAAGGACCCCTCTCTCGCGGATCCGAAAGTCGAAGTCCGCCCGCACGAGATAGGAATAGGCGAGGCGGTTCTTGCCCAGGAACTTGAACGGGAACTCTCCCGCGATCATCGCCGGAAGAGACTTGAACCGGTTGGAGGTCAGATCGACGTCACCGACGACCAGGCCCTCGTACCCCACGTTCGTGTACTCGAAGACGTTGCCGCCCAGCAGGAGCTCCGCCTTCTCGAGGAGCGCCAGCGCCCCCGGGTTGTAGAAGACGGAGCTGACATCGTCGACGCTGCCGATCACGGCACCCGCCAGCAGCCGGGAGCGGTTCCCGTACTGGGTGGTCCAATAGTGGGCGTCCTGGGCCGCGGCTTCCGCCGTGGCGCCGAGGATAAGGCCGGCCATGAGGAGTGGCGCTGCGTGACCGCCGGACCTCCGCCGTCGCCGTCGAACCGCGCTACCCACCGTCCGTATCGCACCGCTCAGTCGTGCCACGAAGCGTCTCCGGGTTCCCAAGTGCGTGCCGCGCATTATAATGGCTTGACCACGCAACGGCTTGACCGCGTAATGGCTTGACCACGTAATGGCTTGACCACGCGGCCTACCATGGGGGCGTCATGAAGAAGACGATCGTGCTCGCGAATCTCGCGCTCATCTGTACGGCATGCGGCCCCAGCATCTCGGTATCGACCGACTGGGATCGGTCTTTTTCGTTCGGCGCCCTGGGCACCTACGCATGGGTCGAGCAGGAACGGCCCGAGGACGCCAGCGAGACGACAGCGGTACGGGTCCAGCGCGGCACCGACCGTGTGCTGCAGGAGAGAGGCTTCCGCCGGGACGAAAACGACCCGAGCTTTCTTGTCGCCTACCAGCTGGGAGCCGAGGACCGGGAGAGGTTCGTGCCGTACAACCAGGCGCTCCTGGGAGCACGCTCTACGGCCAGGGTGGAATACACGGCGAACACGATCGTCATCGACGTGATCGACCCCGAGAGCAACGAGGTCGTCTGGCGCGGATCCGCCGAATCCTTCCCGAATTCAAACGCCACCGTGGAGGAGCAGAGCGATCTGATCCGGCAGACGGTGGAAAAGATCCTGAGGGACTTCCCACCCGACGCTTGAGGCCTGCTCCGCTCGCTTTAACGCTTCGCCACTACCGCGCCGAGCTCTCGGTCGCCCGGAATCACATGCTGTTCCGGCGCAGCTCGTAGCGCCGCTCCGCGTAGGCCCCATCCTCGACCCACAGGCGCCTCGCCTGTTTCTCCACCATCGGACGCATCAGACCCCCGAAGGCTCGAAAAAACGTGTGGAACTGCGGCCGATCGGAGGCGGCTAGCGTAGCCTCGATGACGGCCGAGCGACCCGGCTCGATCGGCGTCGCATGGGTTTCCACGACCGAGCCCACCCCTTCGCCGCGGATGATCGTCATGACGATCGTGCGCGGCTCGGGGCAGTGGAACCGGGCATCGACTTCCATACCCAGCCTCTTGCCGATGCGGTAGACGACCCGGACGGTGATCGTGGTCTCGTCTCGCTCGATCACCTTCAGGCGGCCGAAAGAGTGTGGATGAAAGTGCACGCCGTGCCACGGATCTAGACGGTTGGCGATCACGTCCCGCGGATCGCAGCGCGCCTCCAGGCGCATCACGGCGTCGAAGTAGCGGTCGGGACGCGGCGGCATGATCGGCTCGGGGGTCTCCTCCTCGCCGGAGCCGGGCCGGACCCAGAGCAGGACCCCGTCGTCGAACACGGGAAGAGGTCGCCAGGCTCCGTGGGCCTCGTTGCCGAGCGCCAACCCGTGCCACGGGCACACCACGCAGCCGTCCCGAACGAAGCCATCTGAGAGCCTGGCGCCCATGTGGGGACAGCGGTCCGGAGCGACGACCGGACTCCCCCCCGATCGCCAAACGACATAGTCCTCGCCGGCGATCCGGTAGCACCTCGGGCTCTCTTCGATGGTCCGGGAGGCATCGACGACGTACCAGCCCCCCGAGGGGAGCGATATCGCGTGCTGGAGCGCGGCCTCGATCCAGTCGGGTTGCGCCTGCTGCCAGTCCGGAACATCGGAAATCGGTTCGGCCGGCGGCAGCTTTCTTCCGATGTTGATGAACCTTGGCTCGCTCATGTCAACCAGACGCTATAAAGGACGCGATAAGAAAGGGCGCCGCAAAGGTACTCCTGCCAGCAGACCGCGAGGTGGAATCGAGCGGATGGGCTCGGAGCGCACCCGATCGCGGGCGAGGAGATAGTTCGCCGCCAGGAAGCCAGAAGCAACGGCGCGCTCCATCAGCGCGCTCGGAATTGGCAGCTTCACGAAGTCTCCCGCCAACGTCACTCCTTCGAAGGCCGTCTCGACGCCGGGACGCGACGCGTGGGAGCCAGGCGCGAACGCCGGGCAGTCCCTCCTCACCAGGTAACGCTCCTCGAGGATGCCGGAGTTCCGGGTCTCTGGATAGACGTCGTGCAGCGCGTCGAGGAGGCGCGTACGCAGCTCTCCATCGTCCTGGTCCGGCTCGATCGCGTAGGCATGCAGCTCGACCACCGCTCCGCCGTGCTTTTCATACCATGCCCGGCTCTCGTCCTCGAACAGGTGGTAGAGCGAGATATTGTCGAGCGGCCCGAGTCCGGTCGTGCCGACGAAAGGCGCCCGCCCCCGCTCCGTCGGTCGGTCCAACCACAAGCGCCACACGGCGAAGGGGTTCGTAAGGTCGAGTCCCTCGATGCCTCTTCGCCACGCCGGTTCGTCCAGGTCCGGTGACGCCGCGACCAGCTTCTTGAGAGCGGGAACGGTCACCGCAAGGACGACGCCCTCCGCTTGGAGCGCGCCGCGACCCGTCATCACGCTCCAGCGCCCGCCCTCCAAGCGGCGTACGGTGCGTGCGCTCGTGCCCGTCTGGATGCGTACGCCGAGGCTCTCGAGGTAGCGGGTGAAAGGCTCCCAGATCGACCTCGAGAAGGGGGCGCGCGCCACATCGAAGACGAGCCCCTCCGGATTCCCGGTGAAGTAGAAGTGAAACATCATCAGCAGCTCGCCGGCCGACATCTCGTATTCGGGATTGAAGAAAGAGTGGGAGAACACGTCGAACAGGAGGTGCCGTGCTCGCGGCGGAAAGCGTAGCGAATCCAGGTATTCGCCTGCGCTCATGCCATCGCGCCTGCCGTACGTCCGCTCCGCGTCGTAGGTCAGCATCTCGAGCGCGCGACGGCCGTTCACACGAACGAGGTCGGCGAGGCCCAGAGCCGGTGACCGGGCGGTCAGGGAAATCACGTTGAACGGCGTGCGCCTGGGGAGATCGCGGAAGCTCTGCACCTCCCCGTTCGGTCCCAGTATCGGGTAATCCTCCAGGGGAGCCAGCAGGTCCAGTTCCGGGTCGATCCTTCGGAGGAGAGCGCGAAGATTGTAGTACTGCCGGAAGAAAGCGTGGAAGCCTCTCTCCATCTCGAACGACTCTCCGCTGGACAGCCGCTCGCTCCAGGCCCCGGCGCGTCCCCCCAGGTAACACTCTTTCTCGACCAGCGTCACCTCGACGCCCCTCTCGGCCAGCACCGTCGCCGCGGCGACGCCGGCCAGGCCCCCACCGACGACGACCACCGATCTGCCATCGGGCGCGGCGAGAGGGCCGGTCGCAAGCGGCAGGTAGACTTCCCTCGAGCCTCGGGACATCAGGGGTGTTTCCGTGCGAGAAAGCTGTGCACGACCCCCCGCTGCCAGCCATCCATCGGTTCGGTTCGCACATCGATGAAGCCGGCCTGCCGGAGCCGCCCCTCTACCTCGGTCACGGAATCGAACTCGAGAACGCTTCGACGCAGATAGCGGAAGAGGGACGTCGTGCGCGTGAGCAGAAAGCCGAGCGGAATGACGATGCCAGCCGTCACTACCCTCCAGATCAGACGCGACCGGGGCGATCCGGCGACCGAATACTCGTGCAGGCAGAGAACTCCGCCGTCCGCCAGAATAGCACCGACCCGCTGCAGGCAGAGATCAGGGTCCGGCACGTTCCTGATTCCGTAGGCCATCAGGATTCCGTCGTACGGTCCTGCCGCTCCTGCCGCGCCCGGATCCATCGCGTCGCCCTGCAGCCAAACTACGCCCTCCAGGCCGGGCTTTTCTCGAGCACGGGCCAGCATGCCGGCCGACGCATCGATCCCCGTGAGCTCGGCCTCCGGATATGCCGCACGCAGCGCGGCCGTCGAGAGCCCCGTTCCGCAGCAAAGATCGAGGATTCGGGCGTCGGCCTCTAGACCCAGGCGCTCGGCGCTCCAGCGGAGGTGTTTGGAGTACCCCGGGTTGAGCGCGTTGAGGAGATCGTAGCCTCGCGCGACACGGTCGAAGTCGGCGGCGATCCGGCGCTTACGCGAGGCTATGCCTCCGTCTACGGCCCAGGCCACGATCTCTTCAGACCGGAAGGACATCCTCGGGGAAGCTTACCAGGCGAGCTGGTGTAGACGCTCCCCCGATCTGCAGGCGCAAGGCCCTACGCGGCAGGTCGGCGCTCGAGGTGGCCACCGAAGTCAGAGCCAGCGCCAGCTTGCTGGGCAACGGAACGAAGGCGCGGCCGGCCGTGGGATCGCAATCGACCCGGCGGACGCGCGCTCCGATGGAGGAGTAGACGGTACGCGCCGTCCGAATCGCCATGGCGCATCTCCAGGAGAGCGCGGGCAAGCCCTCATCACCTGACGCATAGTAGAGTTCGGCATCGTCCAGAAGTCGGCCGATGGCCTGCGCCACGGGGAACCTGGCGGACTCGGGGAACGCACGCCCCAACTCGCCGGCCAAGTTCGGGAAGCCGCATCGGGCGAGAACGGACTCCGGGATGTAGAGCCGGCCCAGGTTCCAGTCTTCATCCACGTCGCGGCAGATGTTCGTGAGCTGCATCGCCATGCCCATGTGGGCCGCGTTGCGCATGGCACCCTCGTCCTTGACGCCCATAACGTGACACATCGTCAGGCCCACGCTACCGGCCACGCAGTAGCAGTAGTGAAGCAACTGTTCCTTGGTCTCGTACCGCTGCCCCATCACGTCCATCTCCATGCCCTCCAGCAGATCCTCGGGATACCTCTTCGGGATGCCCCGATCTTGCACGGTGCGTTGGAACGCTTCGAGAGCAGGATCACCGACCACCCGGCCGGCGTAGACTCGGTCCAGCTCGGCCCGGAGAGCGCTCAGAGCCGCCTCCTGGCCCTCCGGCCCGGCTAGATCGACCGCGTCGTCGGCCCGGCGACACCATGCGTAGACGGCCACGGCACGGTCCCTCGCGTCGCGCGGGAGCAGACGGGAGGCGAGCGAAAAGCTCTTCGAGTGAGCCCGAATGACGTCGTAGCAGGCCCCGATTGCCTCGTTCAATGCAGGAAGTCCTCGACGACGAGCCCCGCGGTCGCCTTCGCCGAGTTCATCACGCCGGGCACCCCTGCCCCGGGGTGAGTCCCGGCCCCGACAAGGTAAAGCCCGGGAATGCGGTCATCTCGATTGTGCGGTCGGAACCACGCGCTCTGAGAAAGCTTGGGAGCGCAGGAAAAGGCGGAGCCGTGATACGAGTTGAGAACGCTTTCGAAATCAGCTGGCGTAAACCACAATTTCGTAACGAGATGACGCCTGAGGTCCGGCAGATAGCGCTCGAGATACTCGAGGATCCTATCGGAGTACCCTTCGGCAGCCGACTTCCAGTCGATGGCGGCGTTGCCCAGGTGGGGGACCGGAGCGAGGACGTAGAACGCCTCGCATCCCGGTGGCGCGAGTGAAGCATCCGTCACCGTGGGTGCGTGGAGGTACAGGCTAAAGTCCTCGGGAAGCCGGTCACCGTGGAAGACCTCGTCGATCAATTCCCGGTAGCGGCGTCCGAAGAGTATGGTGTGATGTGCGACCGCGTCGTCGTAGCGACGGTTCGTTCCGAAGTAGAGCACGAACAGGGACATCGACCACTCCATCCGCTCCAGCCGACGACGCATCCTCCGGGCATCGGGGACCGAGCGAAAAAGCCCTCCGTACGTGTGATGCAGATCCGCGTTCGACACCACGAGGTCGAACGGCTCCCTCTCTGCCCGCGTCGTCGTGATGCGATGCGTGGCCCGTCCGTTTGCACGGTCGAGGTCTATCTGCTCGACGGCGGTACCGAGGCGGATCTCCCCACCGAGCTCTGCCAGCAGGCGGACGAGGGCCTGGACAAGGGCACCGGTGCCCCCGCGCGGGAAGAACACGCCCCACTCACGCTCGAGATGGTGGATAAGGGTGTAGATCGAGCTCGTCTCGAAAGGATTCCCTCCCACCAACAGAGAGTGGAAGCTGAGCGCCTGGCGGAGGTGTTCGTCCCCGATGAACCGGCTGACCGTCGCGTAGACGGAGCGGTCGGCGCGCAAGCGGATGAGATCGGGGGCAGCGCGGACCATATCGGAGAAGCGGAGGAACGGGGTGGCGGCCAGCTCAGCGTATCCCGCCTGGAAAACTCGGCCGGCATACTCCACGAAGGATAGATAGCCGTCGACATCGGCTGGATTCCGTTCCCGGATCTGGGCCACCATCGAATCGGTCTCGCCATCGTAATCGAAGCTCGTCCCGTCCTCCCAGTGGAGACGGTAGAACGGATTCACCCGAAGGAGCTCCACGTAGTCACTCAGGCTTCGCCCCGCCTCCGCGAACAGTTCCTCGAACACGTGAGGGGCCGTGATGACGGTGGGCCCACCGTCGAAGACGAAACCGTCCTGCTCGTAGACGTACGCGCGTCCCCCCGGTCGGTCCCGAGCCTCGAACACGGTCGTCCGAAAACCTGCATTCTGGAGTCGCACCGCAACAGCGAGGCCTCCGAAGCCACTTCCTACGACGGCCGCTCGCGGAGCCGGGTTCACGTCGGCAGAAAAGCCCGCTCAAGCCGGTCGACATCCGAGCGCAGGTCATCCAGCTCGGGACAGTCGCCGACGACCTTCACCAAGCCTTCCAGCGCACCGTCCAGATGTCCCCGTATCAACCCCGGCGCCTTGGACCCGAGCAGCGTGCGCAATCGCTCGAGCACCCGTTCTGCCTCCCAGTCGATAGACAGCCCTCGAACCTGCCGAACGAGCTCTGCATAGACCAACTCGTCGTCTTCCACGGCGAGCCAGGCCCAAGGCCAGGTGGGACGTGCCAACTTGATGTCTTCGATTCCCTTGTCCCGCCGCTTGTCGACTCCGATGCCGCTCCAGTCATCCAGCATCTGCAGGCCCACGCCGAGCTCGGCGCCGAATCGGCCGATGGCCTCGATCCTGGCCGGGGACCCACCCCCTGCCCGTGCCCCGAGCACGGCCGCCAACTGCATGAGGGAGCCTGTCTTCAGGCGCGTAGCGCCCGCCACCAGGCCTGGAACGTCGCACCGCCTCACCGAGGTGATGCTCACCGACAGATCGAGGGCCTGGCCCTGATGGCATCGGAGGAGCGCCACGCTGATGTCCGCGTACAGCGCCAGCCGCAACTTGTCGGACAGCGGCAAGCGGGAAAGGAGGGCCAGTGGCAGAAAGTACAACCAGTTTCCCGTGTTGAGCGCGAGCGGCAAGCCGTAACGCCTGTGGAGCGCCGGCTCTCCACGCCGCAGCGGCGAGTCATCCTCGATATCGTCGATCACGAG